>JAJDBL010000474.1 GCA_029261375.1 Nitrospirales bacterium | reverse complement strand
CAAACCTGAACACGGTGCTCGACGATATCCTCGACATCGTCGAGGACCGCGCAGAACATGCGCGCATAGAGCTTGATCGCATCACCGTGGACGACACGCCACCGGTCTTTGGCGACCGTGATCAATTGAGCCAGGTGGTGCTCAATCTCGTGATGAATGCGCTCCATGCGATGCCCAATGGCGGGCGGCTCACCGTCCGAGCGGATGTGTCCGGGCCATTGGTTGTCTTGACCATTGCCGATACGGGGCATGGGATTGCCCACGACGCCCTGGACACGATCTTTGATCCGTTCTTTACAACGAAGGTCGTTGGTGAGGGCACAGGTTTGGGGCTTGCGGTGGTGAAGCAGATTGTTGATGCGCATGAGGGGACGATTACGGTGGAGAGTCAGCCTGGAAGGGGAACGACGTTCACGGTGTCGTTCCCACGGTTCGATGCATCGAAATCTTTGTGAGCAGCCCTGACTGGGCTACGCTTCGGTTATTGTTTTTTCGATTCAAAAGGGTCACATTTTCCGGCTCGCCCTGTAGAACATGAATGGCCAAGCATCGTAAGGACACCAGGTACACATGTAGACATTGGCTATCTTGGATCGGCAATGAAAGGAACGCAGGGTGGGCCGCCCACCAAAATTCTGATTGTTGACGCGCATCCCATCTTACGCGAGGGGTTAGCAATGTGCCTTCGTCGCGAATCCGACATGATGGTCTGCGGCGAAGCAGATAACACCACCGATGCACTCAAGCTCGTAGACGAGAGTGGGCCAGACGTCGTAGTTGTCGACATCTCTCTCAGCGGCAGCAGTGGCCTTGATCTGATCAAACAACTTCGAGGACGAGACTCTGCGGTTAAAGTCCTGGTCTATTCAACCTATGACGAGACGGTGTATGCCGAACGTGCGATGGACGCCGGAGCGTATGGCTATATCAACAAACGGTCGGCCACTAATGTTGTTGTTCACGCTATCCGCACGGTGCGGAATGGCGACGTCTATCTGAGTAGGGATATGACCAAACGTCTTCTACGAGCGAGGGTGGGCGCAAAGAGCACAGTAGACCATTCGCGCATAGAGGACCTCTCTTCTCGCGAACTCGAAGTCCTTCAATTCATCGGACACGGTCTCTCCACACGCGCGATTGCTACTGAAATGAACCTTAGCGTACACACTGTTGACACTTACCGGGAGAAGATCAAATTGAAGCTTCAACTCGCCGATAGTCCCCAGCTGGCTCGTTACGCTGTGCAGTGGGTTCTGGAGAATGAGTAAAACCAAACAGATCGTTGCACCACATCCTTCGTAAGATTGTTCGATGGGCGCCATAGCCCTTCTCACCGTCAGCAAGTGTTCGGGATTCGTCCACACGCGGTCCTGGACACCCACGTTTCTTCTTCTAAACATTCCTATCGCTCAATCCGTATCTCACCATAGCCCGATTTGAGTCAACCCAAGCATGGCGGAATTCGCCATCGAAGAATAGTGTATATGGTGATTTACATCACATGATGCACAACTCACACTGTTTTCGCGTGAAAATGGCGGAGAAGAAGGGCGCCAGCATCACGCCATATCTGCTTAATCTGAGCAGCGACTGCGAAAAAGGGAGAGGAAATCATGCTGAAGCAACCACCGATTACCCACAGTTCCATCGACGATATTGCGAACTACCTGGTGGGCGAATTTCCTCATCAGGTCCTGGCCATCCAATGGAAAGAGCAGTCGCCCATCTTCATCGTGCATCACCGGCTCGGCGTTCGCCATGATGTGCTGGTAACCCCTGAGTTTCTGAGACATAACGGACAGTGTGTCGAAGAGATTGAGCAGCTCGGTCTCAGCAAACTGATGCGGGACAATCGGAACCAAGCGATTCAACTCGTGGTCGACCGTGAAGGGATTCAGATCGAGCCACGTGTGAAGCACGATCGCGGGGCCGTCAGTACATCGAGCGAGGCGTAGGCAATGAGGGACAAGGCAGTGGCGAAGAAGAAGCAAGCAAAGACCGTCGCCAGACCGACGGCGGCGAGGCCAAAACCCGTAAAGAGGAGTGTCCGTCGGGCGCTGTTGGTGAAAGAAATCATGGCGCATGATGTGCAATCGTGCCACCCGGAGACCAGTGCCGCCAGTGCCATCGGGATGATGTGGGAGCAGGATTGTGGGGTGCTTCCGGTCGTTGACAGTACACAGCACGTTGTCGGGATGGTGACTGACCGCGATCTCGCCACCGCGATGGCGACGCGCAATCAACTGGCGTCGGAGATGCACGTACAGGATGTGCTGAACGGACCACCATGCTCCTGTGCGCCGGAGGATGACGTGAAACACGCATTAGCCACCATGGCTGACCACAAGGTTCGCCGTCTTCCCGTCGTCAGTGCGGATGGGAGCCTGCACGGGATCGTCTCCCTCAATGATGCGATCTCGCACGCAGGGTCGCGAAGCGCCACCCTGTCATATGCCGATGTCATGGAAACGCTCAAAGCGGTGGGTGAGCATCGGGCATTGATCGGCATTTGAATGAAGCCTACGCCGGTGTACTGAGTGGGGAAAGGATGGAGACCCGTCGAAGCCTCATCACGACAGTGTCGCGCTCCAAGGGGAGGACAATGGCGATGGAGAAGGTGCTTGTGATTGACGATGACAGAGAACTCAACGCGCTGATGATAGGAAGCCGTCTGATGCAGGACATGACAACCGTTGTTATCAAAGGAATGGCACTATTTGATGTCATGACACACCGGCCCGTGGTCATCGGGTTTAGAACCCAAGCGGAGATAGAAGCGTATGTCGAGGAGAGCCATGATTTGGTTTTTTCTCCGTCTGCAACACTGGGGGCACCACGGTGAACGGTCAAAGCGACACTCATACAAAAGGGGCAAGAGTGGCGGAAGAAAATGAACAGCCAATGGAACAAGAGTCCCGCCGCACGTTATTCGCCTTCCGCACACCGGTCCGTCCGAAGGTGGTTGATGTGCTCTGGTACCTGCTCGATAACTTTCCTGACCAAGTTATTCTCATCGATGAAACGACTCTGGAGCGCGCGGTCATCTTTACGGTCATTCATCGTGAAGGTGGGGCCCGCCATCAAATCGTGGTTCTGGATGAGTTCACCGATTCGTTCGACAATTGTGCGCTAGAGCTTGCCCAACGGCAGATCATTCAGCTCATGTTCAGAAACAAATTACAACCGGCGCAGATCACGATCAGCAAAGAGGATGTTTTGTTCGCCGAAACATGAAATACACCACGATCCAAATTGATGCGATCGCATCCTACCTTGTCAACGAGTTTCCGGAACAAGTCCTTGCGGTTATCGAGCGAGGGAATCCCTCCACGACGGTTGTTGTGCGGCATAGGCGAGGGAAGCGCCACGATGTGGTGCTGAAGCAGAATCTCCCCCCTTCCGCTGAGGAGTGTACGGAAGCACTTCAGTATCTCCAGGTCGCGGAAGTAATGCGTACATACAAAGATCAGAGATTGCGATTTCTGGTAACGGAGGATGGCGTCACGACGGAGCCACTGGCCCCGTTGAAATTGACATAGCGCGTCTTCTGGGTGCTGATACCGATGAAGGAACGAACGCCAGGACCTCCCCTTGGCCATCGTTCCGACTGAAAGGGGATCGCCAGGTTCCCTTTCAGTCTCACTTGCGAGAGGGAGGAGATGAATATGTTAGACACCGCGACATCTGACCAGATTCGAGCCGTCTCGTGTACCGACACACGATTGGTGGTTGATCTCGTTGATGGACGACAAATTGTAGCACCACTCTGGTGGTTTCCCCGCTTGAAGAAAGCCACGGCCGCCCAACGGTCCAATGCCGAAATCGGACGTGACGGCATCCACTGGCCTGAAATTAACGAAGATACTGAACTAGTAGGAGTTATCCCTGTCGAATCGCATTCGTGATGCGTCCTTAAGAGGGCAGAATTTATGGCATCATGGAGAACGCGTTGGAGGAAGCGAGGGAACCTCGCTCCATTCATGTGAGCGTACGACTTCACATGATTGTCGCGAGATAGGCAAGCCTTACACTGTAATCACTAACGTTCCACTACAGCTTCATCCCTCTTGCATTAATGCATGTCCATGTAAGGACATATAAGGACATAAATTCTACCTTCGGTCAAGATCCTCTTGTGGCCTTGACCCCTCAGTCTTTTTAAGGAAAGCGGGATCTGATTGCCTTTACTCAACGTTACTTAGATGCCGTGGAGTGGGGATCGCGAGTGGCATTCCGTCTACACAAGAAAGCCACACATAGTGCGGCAACAAAACCCGTACTACTATGGAAATTGATCGGTAGAGTAGGCGTGAAAGATGACTTCTTTGATTGGATAGTAATTACCCACGATGACGGTATTGTCAACTTAACGGTATGAACCCGAGATGGAGCGCATTCACCTCGCCGGTACGCACCTCTTCATGCACATACTACCTCCTGCCAAACCTGACACGCTTGGGTCCGCAAAATCCGATAGTTGGCCGCCTGCATCAGGTGGCGGCCAAGACGGAAGAGATAGTGAGTGAGCCCGTGGAATGTCAGAAATCGTTGCGTCTGAGTCGGTGATGTAAACCCTCGCATATGATACTCCCGTTGCCGTGTCGGTTGATGGGACACTTCGGCTCGGTTATTCGCATAGGCATGATTGCGGTGTTCCACCGTAGGCATCGTGGTGCGGTGCGCGGCAGCGTAGCTTCGAAGTTTGTCGGTCATCAGCCATCGCGGTTCACCCCCCTGACCTTTGAGTAAGCGGCGAAAGAAGCGTTCGGCCGCCCGTTGATTGCGGCGCGGTTGCACTAAAATATCAATGACATCGCCGTCTTGGTCTACAGCCCGCCATAGGTAATGCCGCGCTCCTCGAATCGTGATAAACACTTCATCGATGTACCAGCTATCCCCTAAGCGCCCTTGGCGCCTGTTGAGTTTTCGAGCATAGTCCGGCCCAAACTTCTGGCACCATTGCCGAACGGTTTCATACGTGACGGGGATGCCCCGTTTGGCCAACACCTCTTCGACCTCACGGAAGCTGAGAGAAAAACGATGGTAGAGCCATATTGCGTGACTGATAATCTCTGAGGGAAAGCGGTGACGCTGGTAGGAGGGTATTTTAGTGTTCATGCTGCCCAGTCTGCCAAAAGCCCGTTAAGGTGACAATACCGCGCCGGTCGATTGGCAGAACCTGATTGAACGCTTGGGAGAGGGAAACGGAGATAGAAAGGGAGCGCCAAACGGCTTGTCTAAAATCGCTGCTCTTGGGGTGGAATCTGAGTCAAGCGTTCCGCGCTTCAATGCGTCGAGAGCCTCCGATCTGGTGTAGAAATCTAGGTTTTGACTTTGTCACTGACACACCTAATGACACGAAATGGAAACTGGTTAGAGAGAATGTGGAAGTGATCGTGAGCTTACCTCAAGATCTCGCCGGATGCGCTCGTGACGTGGCTAGGTAGTCTGTCAAACCTCGCTGGATTACAGCAGTTCAGTTTCGCGAAAGAGAGGGCATACACCTTTTGTGTGTTGACTATAGTTGCCGCCAAGACACCTGTGTGATCGGCCCCACCCCATTGTTCAACAACGCGGTTCTCGCAAGTTCAATCGCTTCCGAGCTGTATTGAGCGGTCACGCTCCCATTCAACACCAGCTCGTTTCCATTATCCGTTCCCTGATCGTCGACGATGAAGGCCCCGAGCATGTTCTGGGTATTGCTTCCGCCACCGCCCATCATGCCTGCGCCCACATTCACCCCGAGCGTAATGATCATCCCTGTCCAACTCACTCTCCCTTTCAGCAGCAGATCATTGCCTTCGACGATCAGGAGACCTGCGCCTTCGATATTGCCATTAAACTTCACTTGGCGATCGACATTGCCATTCTCCGCGAGCTTCATATTAAAGTAGGTGATCATTGGATTCGCCGGCGAACCTAAACAAACATTATTGGCTCCCACAGTGAGGCAGTTGTTCGCCCCCGACGTATTGCCTGAGACACCATTATTCGGGACATCAGCAACCATCAGTGTCGTGTTGGCAGCCGTTTTGGCCATATCGACAAAGGCCTGTATTTCCGCACTGGTCATCCCGTCGTCAACGCCAATGCTTTCGTCATAACTCGGGTTATCGATACCGACGAAATTCGCTTCCTGGTTCGAACTGATATCGCTGTCCAGGTCGGACATTGCCGCCGCCGCGGTTTGGTTCGAAGCCCCGGCTCCGATATTTGAGAGTGCAATCGCATACTTATCAGTCTCCGGACCCGTCGGATTCGTCGTGTCGGTCAGGGTCCAATCGCGTCCATCGACTGTAATGTTGTTGCTTGCCGCAATCGACGTGTCTCCCTCACCGACAACTGAAATGGCGCCCGGAGGCGTCAGAGCGCCTGGGGGAGTTTTTTGTACGATGACTTGAAGAGTGGAGGTCTCTCCTGTTCCTGAGGCCCCAGTTGCCGTTGCCACAATGATGTTGTCGGCATCGGCAGCGGTATCCCCATCGCCGTCATCGTTATCGGTTACTGCCACGTGATACGATCCATGAGCCAACGTGATGGGACCGTTGAAGAGATCCCCACTATGGGTACTCAATGCGGTGTCGAGATTGATCGTGCTTAAGTACGCTTTTGCGTGTTCGATACCCCCTTCGGCATTGTAAAACCCCTGAACGGCGATGCGCTCGTTTCGACTAATGTCGATATTGGTGGAGGCAGACATCACTCCGCTCAATCCGATGGTTGACAGTGCGCTCAACATGACTACGCTCAACAAGATGACCATGACTCGTCTCCTTTCACCACACGAGAATGGACGGAACCCTAGGTATCGTATCGGCTTGAATAACCGTGCACTGAAACCGCAGCAGATTCGCCCTCGGATAGTTGCCCTGTAATAGCCATGTCGGCTAGTGCCGCGGCCTCACTGTCGTATACCGGAATCAACTGTGAAATTCCGGTGCGATCAAGCATGTTCCTCAGCAACTGTGGAGGCTTCACAATGCTCATTTGACAATGTCCACGTCTGAAGTACTGGTGGGTTAGGACGATCCACCCCAATCCGGTATGATCCATATGTGTAACTTCTTCCACATTCAACACGATATGCGACCATTGCTTCTGTTTCACTTTCGCGATGGCCGCTTTCACGATCGCACGCGTGCCAAAATCTACGCGGCCATGCAGAGCAAGAATGGTAACCGAACCTTCTGTTCGCTCTAGAATTCGCATCTTCCTACTCCTCGTTACAGAGTTTTTTAATTTCCACATAGAGCCCACCACCATTTCGATGGGCTACGGACGTGAAGATCGAATCACGGCAACGACGCTGCGGGGTTCAAAAATGCACCCACTTAAGGATATGGAGTAGCCGGTGACGGCCGAGGGGGTGAGACGGGAGTGGAATCCACATGACAGCACCTCCAATCGTACTTGAGCCGTGCAGGGAGCACAGCCTAATGAAGGTGCTGTGACCGCCCGGTAGCCCTGCGACCCTCGTCCCTCGCTCGGGACCGTAGGCCAGTGGCTTTGCGTCCCACCCTTTCGAGTGGTTTGCCTTTATCGGTTGGTAATGACTGATCTCTACTGTGTCTGAGTATGCGCGCAACAACTACGTCAGGGAATGACAGAGGTCACGGTCCCTTGATGATTCCGCTCACAAGTGATAGACCATCTCACACTTAATTGACTCCTCACGATACTGTGATGAAACCCGGACCAAGTTATGGGAAAAGATAGAAAATTTAGCAACAGGTGTAATCTATAAGCACGCGCTCAACCCCTCAACGCAATAGTTTGGGGAAAGAAGCAGGAAACAAACATCTAATCAATAGATCACAAAACTTACTCGGAACCTACTCATAAGCGGCGGGAAGAGGATTCCATCACTTCTTACATCATTGAACGACACGCACGTACTCGAGTCTATAGAGCCAGCCATCGCATACCGACTTGCTGATCCACAATCAGTGGGTCATTCGCGCTGGTCAACTCAAGGCATTCTGAATCCAGGTAAGTATCTGCAGTGACCGAACCCAGGTCCGCTGCCTGACCTGCGGCCTGTGACGCCGCAGATCTGACGTAAGAGCATCACGTGACGGGTGATGTCTAAAGTACCGAGAGTGCTGTAAACCTAAGTCTTCCTGGGCGCTCTCTTCTTTGTCGCGGCAACCGTGGATTTCTTGGTCCCTTTGACCACGGGAGGGTTCTCAACTTCTTCAAGCGCCTGAGCGAGATCTGCCCAACTGTACCCCATGCCAGCAATCAATCGTTCCATGACAACCATTGATGGGCCACGTTTGGAGCGACACATCGTGTAATACTGATTTTTTTCCATCAAGCGCTGACGCGCAATCTCGCCTTTCGACCACCCCTTCCGCTCTCGTAGCAGCTCTATAGCTTGTCCCCACTTTGTCACCCGCTCATTTTCGGCTGATGCTCTGGTTTTTAATAGTTCCCTAACTAGGGGCGTACTAACTAGTGCACCTCTGCTATTGTGAATACAATCCCGCTTGTAAGAGCAGAACTGTATCAATGGAGGATGTGATGTTGCACAGAAACTCATGGTTGATTCCAAGTTTGGTGATTCTGCTTTTGAGCGTTGTCTCAGGGCCCGTGTTTGCCCAGCAGACGGAGCCAGAGATCTTCGTCTTGAGTACCAAAGGGACACATTTCTGTGGTGATTTTGCGGTTGAGAAATGGAAGGTCGGAGAGTTGGAGCCCGTCTTTCTTTGGATCCTGGAACGGCAGGAATCCATCCTGCAATTGTTGATTTCAGACGATCTTACGCTGGAATCGGGTCATGATCTTCTCCTCTTCGGACGGACGTACGATACTGAGGCCACCAAAGGGGTGTTTACGGCCTCGGCGTCATCCAATGTCCCATCGCTGAACGCGGAGGAGCGTCCGGAGTTTCTTCCCGATGATCTGGGATATTTTACCGTTCGTGGAAACTGGTGGTTCGATGATCAGGGCCGATTAACGCGCATCAAAGGGCAGTTCATTGATTACGGCGAGGACTGTTACTCGTTAGTCAAGTTTGATTCCGACGAACTCGTTCTCGTCGAGTAGGCATTCTGAGTACCCTTG
>JAJDBL010000473.1 GCA_029261375.1 Nitrospirales bacterium | reverse complement strand
AGAGAAGACAGTACTCTATACCTCACCGCTCAAAGCCCTCTCCAATACGAAATACACCGAGTTTAGCAAGATATTCGGACCGAATCGTGTTGGGATTTTGACTGGCGAACGGCACGTCAATCCCTATGGTGAGATTCTCGTTATGACCACCGAAATCCTCAGGAATTTGCTCTATGACGCAGCTAGCGGAGAAATTGACCTTCGATTAGATACGTTAGGGCTTGTCATTCTGGATGAGGCACAGTTTCTGGCAGATCCGGAACGTGGAGTTGTGTGGGAGGAGACCATCATTTTCTGTCCCATTCAGGCACGACTCTTACTCCTTTCCGCGTCCATAGGAAACCCTGAGGAGCTGACGACGTGGATGTCCAGCATTCGTCCAACCGCATGCCACCTGATCCATCACCACAACCGCTCTGTGCCACTTCGCGCTGGATACCTCCATCCCAATGGGGCCATGACCCCGGTATTCAAAACACTCGACACGCCAACGGGACACAATGCGAACGATCTCCACCCAAAAGCACGTCAACTCTTTAGTGCATACGAACAAGACACGCTCGGGCCACGACGCCCACCAAGGCGATAGCCTGTTTTAGTCAGGTGCCGCAAGCTCCGGTGTCTAGTCCATTACCCATCCGACTGGCTGCATGGTCGGGGCACATGCGATTTCCTCCCCCGACGAAACATACGATCGACACTGCATAGAATTGCTCCATCCGCCGAAGCCACGGATCATTCACCTAGCGAGGGAAGAATCGGTGCCCCTGTCCCTCGACGTGCATGGAGGAAGATGCATATGGATAACAAGGCATTCCGTTCTCAACACCCTAAAGTTTATGGCATTCCTCACCGATGAGGAGACACTGAGGCTTGAGTGCGCGACTCGTCCGTCGCGCCGAGAGATTCGCACCCGGATGGAACCTATGTTGGACACGAATGCTCTTGATCTCCTACCCTCGGGCACGAAGACAACGCCCTTGCCGCAATTTCGAACGACAGACATCCAAACGTCCTCGCTCAGGGTGCTCCTCATCGAGGATTCCCCAGCAGATACGTGCTTGATCCAAGAAATGCTACGCGAAGGAAGCTTCGCTGAGATCGACTTCAGATGTGCCACTCGCGTTTCAGAAGGGCTCGCGCAGCTTGCTGAATGGGAAGCTGACATTATCTTACTCGATCTCAGTCTTCCGGACAGCGACGGAATCGACACATTTCGTACGCTTCACGCCCATGCGCCCAGCGTGCCAACGATCGTCCTCAGCGGACTGGATGATGAACAACTCGGGTTGAACGCGGTACAAGAAGGCGCGCAAGACTACCTTGTCAAAGGCCACGGTGGCAGCCACCTGTTATCTCGAGCCGTTCGGTACGCCATTGAACGGAAGCGGACAGAGCAACGACTGGCGTACCTGGCGCAATATGACCCACTCACGGGCATGGCCAATCGCACATTGTTTTTAGATCGGCTCACACAGGCACTAGCTCTCGCGAAACGAAATGAGTGGCTAGTCGCGATTATGTTTTTAGACCTTGACCGCTTCAAGATCATCAACGATACGTTAGGACACGCGATCGGAGATTTACTCCTCAAAGGCGTCGCGGAACGGTTACGACAGTGCCTGCGCGAAAGCGATACCGTCGCGCGTATGGGTGGCGACGAATTCACGTTTATTCTCGAAGGCATCACGGTAATGCGCGATGTCGAAACCGTCGCAAAAAAAGTATTGAACGCGATGGCGGCACCATTCACATTCGACGGCCAAGAAGTGTTCGTCACCACCAGCATTGGTATCTCAACGTATCCTGGATGCGGGGATGATGCCGGAGTCCTCACCAAACACGCCGACGCGGCGATGTACCGCGCCAAAGATCACGGCCGCAATACCTACCAGTTTTATACGCCAGAAATGAACGTCTATACCACCATACGGCTATCCCTAGAAAATAACCTTCGGCACGCGCTTGAACGTCGCGAATTCTTCCTTCACTACCAGCCTCAAATTGATATCAGCACTGGACGCGTCATGGGGATGGAAGCGCTGATCCGGTGGAAGCGTCCGACGATGGAGATCATCCCACCGAATCAATTCATTCCGCTGATGGAGGAGACAGGCCTGATCATCCCGGTAGGAAAATGGGTACTCAAGACGGCGTGTGCGCAAATTCGCGCATGGCTCAATGTCGGACTCCCGCCAATCCCGGTCGCGGTGAATATTTCTCCGCGGCAACTATGGCATGGCGATTTGCCATCGACAATCTTCAACATTCTCCAAGATTCAGGGCTCCCTCCCTCTCTGCTTGAGCTGGAGATTACAGAAGGAATTCTGATGGAGCACACACAGGTCAACAGCTCAACCATCAACGATTTGAAAGCGATGGGAATACGGATTGCGATTGATGACTTCGGAACCGGCTATTCCTCCCTTAGCTATCTCACACGCTTTCCGATCGATACGCTCAAAATTGATCAGTCGTTCGTTCGAGAAATCACCACGAACCACGACGACGCGGCCATTGCGACCGCGATCATTGACCTTGCTCACCGATTGCGACGAACAGTGATTGCGGAAGGCGTCGAAACACTAGAGCAACTGGATTTTCTCCGCGAACATCGCTGTGACCAGGTTCAGGGCTACCTCGTTAGTCGCCCTTTGTCCACGGAGGGCATTGAAGGGTGGCTCACTGACGGAATGCAGGAGCCCATCGGAACGCCAACATCTGACATAACCCGAGACCCATTCGTGCTATGGCAAGTTCCCGCCGCGTGACACCCCTAGGGTATTCGGTTCTCGAAACCCCGCCATTCTAGAACGATCAGAACACACCATAGCTCCGACGGCAGGATGTTCAAACAGGCTGTTTCAACATCCTGCTAGAGGCAGATCGGATTTGAGATGATCCACGGTCGCCATCGTTCTTGGACCTTGAGAAAGACTTCGACACGATAGACGCCAGGTGCCGATGGCGCGTACTCCAATTCTGTGCCTATCGTGCGAAACTCTGGAACGCCGTTTCTCACAACCTCAATGGCACCAGCTCTCGGAAGTCGAATGACCAACCGCGGAAGCGGTTCAGATGGTCCAGCTTCCCCCATCATGGCCACCATAGACCCAGACCAACGATCAGCCGCATAGAATTGAAACCCTGAAGCATCACACAGTAACGAAAACGCAAGAAAGCAATGCCCCTGCTTTAGTGCCGCAAGCACCGCTTGCTCAGACGAGGGGCTCATATCATCATTCGCGTCTTCCGGCACAAGCACATGGGTATTAAGAATCCGATAGGTGAGGCCGTAGGGATCGACTTGCACACCCAGCACCCGCAAATTCTGATGTGCATCATTTCCGCCAATGCCAACCAAACGATGCCCCATTTGCGCAAGAGCATCCCATCGGGCAAGGAGCCAGTTAGGTCGCTCAATAACTGAAACCAGCAATTCCTCGTGGTACTCCTGACGCGTCACAAACAGGTCAACGAGAAACGAAGGAAAGGACAAATAGTGCTCCCGCATCGTGTCCGCGATATTAAAAACTTCAAGGCCATGCACCATTCCAAATAACTCGGGATCTGGCACCCCACGTGGGTGGCCGAGGAAGACAAGCCCCCCGTGGGCCTTCATACTTTGCACCAAATCAGGCTTTGAAGCGGAATCCGGGGTGAAGACTCGCTCAAATCCAAAACCGAGAAGACTCGCGCAGCGACGCGTCAGTCCACGCTTTCGTGTGCAACCCAATGGAAACTCCGCGCCACGAATGACCAGAAGATCGCCATACTGCCCCATAAGACCTTCCGTGAAAATCTTCGGATCGTAATGGTCAGTCATCACCAGATAGTCGAGATTCGCGTCTCGAGCACCCTGAAAAATGTCCGCTGGAGGCCCATCACTGTCACCAGAAATATAAGAATGGGAATGAATCACACCACGAAGATCGCGAAACCCCGGGAGCGGCGGCAACGCCACACGATCCTCCCGCAAGGCGTGAAGTTCATCACGCAACGACTGCAACGTATCGCGAGACGAACAGCCAGCGAACCCAGCAAACATTGCGAGACCTGCCGCATGAAGCCCGGATCGGAGAAAATCACGCCGGCTAGTAGAGTAGGGATTCATAGGATGTTCCAGAACTTCGGCACGACGCTCAGAACGTTTTCCATGATTCTGAAAACAT
>JAJDBL010000472.1 GCA_029261375.1 Nitrospirales bacterium | reverse complement strand
GCGCAGCGGCCTCGCAATCATAGGCAAAGCACAATATCTACGCTCTATGGCGATCAACTAACGTGGCCATTCGGCGAGACCAGAACCAGCGACTCAGCACCACACCCACTCCCCCACCAGCCAACGCACTTGCGAGAACCCACCACCATTGGATATTCATTGTGTCCCTCCCTCGCGGTTAACCGTTCGCGGTGACGACCTTGTGATCGGGCTCTGTCTGCATCGCGCAGCCCACGAGTCGCGTCCTTTCAGGTCGTATGCACTCGGCACTTTGTTGAATCAGACACCTTGTAACTAACTTGTCGGAAACCCTACATGCCCACCTCAGGGACACTTGAGGAAGGAAAGCCCGCACTATGTCCCGTACTTGATCAAGGACGTGTGCCCCTGGTTGACAATCATGCGGAGGCTGTATTTCCTCCGTCAGATCCACTAGTTTGCGCGGCCAGAATAGCCGCATCACTGGCGAGGAGACGGTTATGCTTTGCGATCAGATCAACTTTCCGCACGACATCCTGGGTGGCAGAGTGATGCCTCTCGGGCTTTAACACTACGCTTACGAGACTTGTCATCACGAGGGACACGACCAATACGCTGTCGAGCACTCTATCGAGGGCCTTCTCCAGCGAACGCATGTTGGTTTCCAGAGATCCAGCGTTTTCTGCTGTGTTTGCCGCTTCCCATCCCCTCATCACATCGGAGCCGCCTCCTGATATGACGTCGACGCCGATTGAGACCTGCGGTAATGATTGAACAAGCTCTAGAGCTACCGATTCGAACGTCATACCGACGCGTGCGAGATGCTCCGCCACCAGAGGAATAAAGGACCCCACCGCAGACTTCAGATCATCCGCGATATCCAGCACTACTGCAGAAACAGGCCATTCACTCTCCAGCGTGGAAGCACCTCCCAGCAAACGACGTTCGAGATCTGAGGCGGTGAGCCCACATTCTTTCGCAGCCTCTGCTGCAACCCGACATCGCTCTGCAAGGCTCCTGATCCGGCGTTCGTCTGTCTCATCAAGCCGACCCGTGGTGCCGAACGACGGCCGCTCTTGCTCCGACGCACTAACACGCACCGCGGGCAACGTTGTTCGAAACTTCAGCCGAGACTGTAGGCTCATGTCATCCTCCCCAGACATGTCTACTCACTTCCAATGTGCGAGTCTCATTCCGCAACGCCTTCTCCCCCTGATGGGGTCATGGGGAGTCACGCTTCCCACTCACTATTGATCACCCGGCAACATGTTCTATCGGAAGGCACACGAGACCGCAGAAGATGACATTAAGGACAAGAGGCGAAGCATTGTGTCCCCTATTCGTGAAGGACAGATGCCCCTATCTAAACACGACAAGGAGTTCAAAGGTGCGCACATTCTGAGCCTGGGTTGACTCAACTGCGCACTGATCAGCGTGGGGAAGGATAAACCGGAAATACGGGAGCTTAGGGGAAAATGGAAGGAGTATTAGCCCCTTACTAGCGTTGGGTCACATATCCCGATCGAGCTGGACTCTATCTATCAGTGTGTTCCTGCGCGAGAGGAAGAAAGATCTGAAACACCGCGCCTTGCCCTTCGATGCTATCAACGGTCAGGATCCCACGGTGCTTCCACACAATGTCCTGGACGATGTGTAAGCCAAGCCCCGTACCCTCTCCCGGATTCTTGGTGGTGAAAAACGGGATAAAGATTGTATCCATAATGTCGGAGGGGATCCCATGACCCGTATCTCGGATGCTCAGCCGTACGTATGGCCCAGGTTGAAGTCTTGCCCTTGCTTCGGATCCATCAACAAACTCGTCGACGTGTTCCAACCGAATATCGAGCGTCCCCCCGTACTTAAGCATAGCGTGCTCGGCGTTTCGACATAGATTTGTGATGACCTGATATATTTGTGTTGGGCACCCACGGACCATACCGGTATGAGGCTCGATGGTCTCCGTAACTTGAATGTTCTGTGGTAATGAGCCTCGCGTTAGATTGAGCACTTCGTGGACGATAGTTTCCAACTGAAAAAGCTCATCCTTCACCTTGACCTCGTGCTGTCGCGGAGCACTCAGCATTCGTTGTGTAATCGTTTTTCCCCGCAATACCGCGAAAAGGACTTCCCGTAAGTGTGAATTTCCCTGACCGTCACTCGCACGTTCCAGCAACGTCAGTTCTGTAAACGCGCCAATTGTCGTGAGAATATTGTTAAATTCATGAGCGGCGATTGCGATGGCCTGCTCGGTACTATTCCATTCCATGTCACGAGCAAACATCGCCGCCGTATTCTCCACGGTGAGATCGCTCACGAGTTCATGAGATCGTACTGACTGCTCAGTCAACAGTGCTGCATTCACGTTCTTTGCCCTTTCCGTCATAACGGGAGTCTTGGTTCCAGAATCCTCTATCCCTTACTTACAATATTGACGAGGCACATGCCGCATCATGCGATTTCCCCATACATGTAACGGTACAGGAGTGTTCGAGACGTGGGTAGGGGCCACAAGGGCCATTTAGCGTGTTTTACGTACTCGTGGGTGTAAGGGACAACTACTGCAATATGCCACTGCGCCCTAAGTTGGTCAGGGACAGATGAGCCTAACTTGTGACGCGCGTCACACCTTTGAAGAACGTCCACCTGAAGTTACGTGGAAATGATCGAGTCGATACGAGAAGGACGCCCGGATGGCGTGGGGGTGATAACGACTGGGTGTTGAAAATGTGGCGTTAATTTGCAGAGCGTTTGACAAAAAATGCTACCGCCTGCGTGCGACGCGTAATGTGGAGCTTCTCGAAGATGATTGAAAGGTAGTTCCTCACTGTTTTCTCGCTGATGTCGAGATCAACCGCAACTTCCTTATTCGTTTTTCCTTCAGCGACAAGCGCTAAGACCCGTTCTTGTTGCGCGGATAGGCCACCATCCTTTTTCTGATCGACAAGCACATTATGCTGTTCTCTCAACCAGCTTTGAACGCGCTGTACCACATTGTGGTCAAGAATTGAGTGGCCATCAGCCACCATCTCAATAGCCTGAAGAAGGCGGTTAGATCCGACTTCTTTCAATAAGTACCCGGACGCACCGGCCACGACTGCGGCAAGCATGGAATCCTCATCTCCGTACGAGGTAAGAAAAATCACTCGGATACCAGGACAACGGGCAAGAATATCCCGGCACGCGTCAACGCCACTCCCATCGGAAAGCCGAACGTCCATCAAAATAACGTCCGGCACGAGTTCCTCAGCCAGCTTGCACGCAGTAAGGACGCTCTCGGCCTCCCCGACAATCTCAATGCTGGGTTTCTGCTCGAGGACGGATCGTAAGCCCACGCGGACGACTTCGTGATCGTCCACGATCATCACACGAATCGGATCTGTTTTAGGAGACATGAGGCACGGCCTGATTCGGAATGACAACAGAGAGACGTGTTCCCTGGCCGTGCGGTGAGCTGATTGTCAGCGTTCCGTCTAATCCCTCTGCTCGCGAAAGCATATTTCTGAGTCCCTGTCCCTGTGACGGCTGCCTCGAAGACCCAAGACCAATTCCATTGTCCTCTATCTCAAAATGGAAAGACCCGTTCTCCCTCCGTAAAGCAATTTTCCCTTGCGTCGCGCAAGCATGCTGTAGACAGTTCCGTAACGCTTCCCTGGCGATGTTGAGCAATTGAAGCCCTTGGGCATGGCTCAAGGATTGTGCTGCATCTGACTCAACGACAGCCTCAAAGCTCGTTGACTCCGGCCATTCCATCGTACGAATGAGTTTGCCTAATGCGACTTCAAAATCTTCCTCATGATCGGGAACAACTGGCAACCCAGAAATAAATTGACGAATTTCTGAGATCGCGGCATCACACTGCACGACCGCTTGATCGACATGATTCAATCCATCACCGATATGCTGATTTGCGACGGCATCCTTCGCAGCCGTCATCATAAGCCCAACTGCAAACAGCGACTGAAGCACCCGGTCATGGAGATCTCGGCTTATTCGTGTTCGTTCCTGCAAGGCATCTTTGAGAGTCTCTTCGCTGTGCCGCAGGGCAATCTGTGTCGATAAGCGTAACTGCACTT
>JAJDBL010000471.1 GCA_029261375.1 Nitrospirales bacterium | reverse complement strand
AGCGTCCGCTGCCCCATCAGAACAACTCACTGACGATCTTGGCTCCCGCAATGTACGTTCCGAGTGCTGAACCTAAGGTACCGAAGAAGAACACGAGCAGTACGCGTGAGACCCCATTCTTCCACCAATTCCGAATGTGCGTTAGATCCGCTTTCAGAGACTCGAACTCAGAGACTTTTGGTTTACGGATCCAGGCTTCCATCGCTCCGGTGACCATGCCAGCCCCGATGGTGGGGTTCAGCGACGTCAGCGGGGCGGCAAAAAATCCGGTGAGGATGGTCAGAGGGTGCCCGCGCGCAATCATCACTCCGATCGCACACAACGTGCCGTTGATTAACACCCACGTCATGATCATGGACAGGCCTAGTTCTGGAGAACGCGAATACCCCACGGCAAATGCAGACAAGATCACGGCGACGATCGCCCATCCGATATACAACCCCACCTTGCCCTTCGGAGGCACGACGGTTAATGCCGCGATTGCATCCTGATCGGGAGGATTGGGACTGTAGCGCTCCATTCCGGGAACATGCCCCGCACCAACAACGGCAAGAATATGTTTCGGGGGCGACGGAGCAGACGCGAGAAGCGCAAGTTTTCCAATCATGTATCTGTCTCGCTCATCAATGAGCGCTTCACCGATGCCCGGAAAGGTCGCCCCAAACTCTTCCATCACCGCTTTGAGCATGTCACCTTGTTTCAGCTCTTCAATCTGGGATTCTTCAATCTCCTGACTACTAAACGCTGAACCTAATAAGCCCGTGACGATGGACATTTTCTGCCACCACGTAACGCGCGCCGCCACACGACTCAATGTCGTCCGGACATCTCGATCGATCAACTCCAACCGCAGCCCACGCTCTTTTGATTCGGCGATGGCGACTCGAAACTCCTGCCCAGGTTGAATCCCAAATCGTTGTGCCAGTCGGTTTTGATATGACGACAGAGCCAAACTCAGCAACAACATGCCCGCCTGTCCCCGCCGGAGGACCTGAAAAATATCCATATTCCTCCAGGCGGCGTCATCGAACACGCTTTCGTAGCGCGATTGGCACAGTTCTATAGCTACACAGTCATATTCACCTGTGCGGATCATTTCGGCGACTTCATCCGCGCTCGCTCTGGAGACATGGGCCGTCCCCGCGAGTGTGACCTGGGTTGAACCTAGGGTGATTGATCGAACCATTGTTGCGAGACTCCTGTTCTAACTAGATACATGCGTGAGGTCGCGTGCATGAGGCCTTCCCGGCATATCACACACTATCACAGGCAGACCAATTCTTACGTGGCCACCGATTAGGATTGACGTTACTGGCTTTGCACAGGGCCTTTAAGTGCACGGAGCCCAGACTCCAGCGCATCCCAAAATAGCCGCCGGACCTCTGATGCTCCCCGTTTGTTTGGTTCGATTTTCGCGGTAAACCACGAGGCGGGATTATCCGCGTCGTAGTACGGGTTAGTAGAATCCGCGTGATGAGATCCATGTCCGAGGAAATGCTCATGAATATCAACGAGCTGAACCCGCGGCAAGACCGCAAGTGTCCGAATACGCGTGTTGATCTGATCCAACATTGTTAACGCCTCGGTGAGCGGCTGGCCAGGCGAAAACAGATCGCCGATGCCATCCGTCGGATCATAGACCGTTCCAAGGAGAATCAGTGAACTCGGATATGTACTCTTGAGAATCGTCACGATCCGTTCGATATTCTTCACAATGATTTTCGTCTCGTCATCGAGGCTGCCCCGCCCTCGATGAATCGCTCGTAAAAGGTCATTCCCCCCAATGGTCACGGTCACCAGCGTCAACCCTGGAACACTCGGTGGCAGACTCGACAATTGCGCGTGCAGCACGGTTCCAGTCGTTGCTCCATTGCTTGCGGCAAAAATTAACTTCGTCCCTGAATACAGGGACAGCAAATCACGCTGTTCGAACTCGGGGAACTCCTTATCTCGGTTTAGGTATAACAACGACACGGCACCACGATCCCGACCTGGGTAATCGTCTGTCGAAATGCTGTCACCTAACGCGATGTATTGCGTGATCTGGTGGGGAGAAGATGCCGGCTCGAGAATTGGCTCGGCTGTGCGACACCCCCAGAGGCTGGTCAGCAGTACACACCCTAGCAGGATGACGGCAATACGGTTCTTCGCTGCGTCTCGCTGCACGATCACAGCACTCTCATGTCTCATGATTTACATCAAACTGCGAACCTGCCATTGTATGCCCAGTCAGTGTGCGAGAAATGTTCAGGGATTAGAATTGGCGATCGAGCGTGTGAAGGACGCTAGACGGACTGCTTAAATCGCTCCAGCCCGCTCGCAATGGCCTTGTGAAAAAATCGTAGAATATCGGCAAGATCCAGCCAAAACCCGCAATTCAAACATCGTGCGTAGATCCGGCGATTGAGTCGAGTATAGTGGCGTTCGACCAACATACACCCTTGACATCTGCAGCACGTCATTCGTTTCGCGTTCATGAGTATTCACGTCTTTCAGCATTTACCTGCGGCCTCCCATGGCACACAGTTCCATCGCCCGTCTCTCCACATTCTAGCGAAGTCGGAATCGACCGCGCAATCAGCCCCTCACACGACCATCCGACACGCCACACACCGCTCTCACTCGCCAGGCGGGGCTGAGATGAATCAGACACTCCAGGCCTCGCTTCTACAAGATCTGTTGAAACGCGTGTCCCGCTCGTTTTACCTTACCCTCATGATTGTCCCGCGCGTCATCCGCATCCAAGTCGGCCTTGCCTATCTCTTCGCACGAGCCGCCGATACGATCGCAGACTCTGAACACATCGATGCGACACAACGACAACGCAGCCTTGATCTGTTACGCGATCAATTTCAAGACGCCCCCCCGCGGCAAGAACCAATCCGTGCGATTCAAGCCGCCGCCCACACCCATGAACACGCGGCCGACGCCGACATGGTCTTGCTCTCTCGATTGCACGACTGCTTTGCACTTTTCAACGAGCTTCCCGTTGCCGACCAGAACCATATTCGCCACCTGATGCGCACACTGATCAACGGAATGGACATGGATGTGCGTGTATTCCCCGCTCCGTCGTCATCAACGATCATTGCACTGCCAACCCTCAAGGAGCTGGACGCATACACCTACTACGTGGCGGGATGTGTCGGTGAATTCTGGACGAATCTGTCCATCGCCCATCTTCCATCACTCTCGTCCTGGCAACCAGATGCGATGCGCGAGCGCGGCATTCGATTTGGCAAGGGGTTGCAACTGACCAATATTCTGAAGGATCTTCCGCAGGATCTGCGAAAAGGACGATGCTATCTTCCTGAGTCTCTCCTTCAGGAACATCGCGTGACACCGAATGAGCTTTTAACTCCTGAAGGGATTCGAAAAGCCAAGCCCATCATCAATACCCTGATCACGATCGCGACGGAGCATTTGGATCAGGGCTGGCAGTACACCTTGTGCATTCCACGTCGCACCGTGCGGCTTCGCTTAGCGTGCGTGTG
>JAJDBL010000470.1 GCA_029261375.1 Nitrospirales bacterium | reverse complement strand
AAGCGCGACGTGTGGCCCTTACACGGCTTGCAGCGGCTGACCGATGGTGTCCGTCTGCAATATAAGTTGTTTCAATGCCTTGGAAGTCTTCGACGATACGGCGAATCGCTGATGCGTCACGGACGCTCCAGACTGTGTGTTCAATGTCATCGTCGGCGACGAATCGTGAATCGGGTGGAGTGCTCGTGATGTCTTCGAGCCAGGAATCAAATGATTTCGGACGGCGGAAGAAGAGCAAGACAGGGCCTGATTGAGAATCGTGAGCTTCTATGATTTTTACACGATCAGATTCCTTGACGGGTCGAGTGAACTCGTGCTTTTTGATACTTCCGCGATCGTACTCATCAACGGAGGCAAGTGCGACGAGGCCAGTTTGTTGGTGTGCGCCCCAACGTTGTCGATAGACCCCAAACAACGGCTGTTGTTCTTGGTCAAGAACCCCACTGCTGATGAGTTTTCGAAGATTGTCAGCCCCCTGTTTGTAGACTGCCTCGGAATAGGGGTCTGCATCGCTGCTCAGCTCGAGCTCCGCACGACTCACACGAAGAAAACTGTTCGGGTTTCCTTCAGTGAGGTCACGTGCTTCCTTCAAAGACACGACGTCGTATGGTGGAGCGGCAACCTGTGAGGCCAATTCAGGTGTTGGCCTCACGGCGCGAAATGGAGAGACGGTCGCCATGTTAAGTTTCTCCTCCTGGAATAATCTGCGTACTCAAGCTGCGGAAACAGGTGTTGTTAGCATGATTGCTGGGTGGCTTTGGTGCGAGCAAGATCGGTACTCGAAACACACTCAAACCATATTGAGCCTATCTTAGCATGTCACTACGGGGGGATTGGAAGTGCAAGAAATCGGTTGTAATGAGAACGGAACGATGAGTGCCGGGGAATAGAGCGTGACGGCGCTCTCGTACCGGCATTCCCAAAACGGGGAGGGCTGCGATGCTGTTCCGCCCTCCCCGCGCTAGTCGTATGGGTAAGCCGCCTGTCGCGTCGTGCGACCGAAAGATGGTCTTATGACTCACCCCACAGCTCAGCAAGCCGCTGAGCCCGTCCGCAGTTCCATTTATAGTATTTGTATCTCAAAGGATTCTTTTTGTAGTAATCCTGATGGTACTCCTCGGCCGCATAGAAGACTGAAGCTTTGACAATTGGCGTGGTGATAGGCGCCGAGAATGTTTTCGATCCCATCACGGAGGATTTGGATCGTTCGGCCAACCGTCGTTGCGTCTCATCATGATGGAAGATCGCGGGACGATATTGGGTTCCCGGATCGCAAAATTGGCGATTCTGCGTCGTCGGGTCGACATTTTTCCAGAAGACCTTGAGAAGCTGTTCATAAGAAATTACTGAAGGGTCGTAGAGCACTTCGATAGCTTCGGTGTGGCCCGTTCCTCCCGCCGAGACCGCTTCGTAGCTTGGGTTTTTGACGTGACCATCGGTGTATCCTGATTTAGCGGATGCGACGCCTGGGACCTTCTCAAAGGCCTCTTCCATGCACCAGAAACATCCACCGGCAAATGTCGCTTTCGCGGGCACGTTGCCTTGTTTGGCATAACTTGCCGAGATGGTGAAGGCCGTGGCACAGGCGATGGTAAACGTGATCAGTGTGATTGTTGTGAGCAAGCCTTTTCGAGACATGACGCTCTCCTTTCTTGTGGCATAGTGTCCGTCGTTGTACGTTTAAAGATCATACTGGAATATTTTCACAAATCTGTCACGAGCATGTCACTATTCTGTACTGTCGATATGGGGTTAGTGGGCCAACAGCAATGATGTGGTTGAGGGTGGGTGGGACATGACCTTACGAATTCACGCAGAAGCGCTCTATGAGGCGCTCAAGGACCTCCTGACTGATCATGATGCCGGACAGGTGAAAGCGATGTTAGAACAGGAGTTGCGGTATGTGGTTCCGACGTGGACAGGTGGGAAACCTGACTGTCCCGGCTGGTACTGGTACAAAGCACGAGGTGTTTCAGAACCACAGTTGATTCTGGTTGGTCATGGAAGGATCGACACGAAATTAATGGCGGATCTTGGCCCTCCGAATAATCTTGTGGACGTACAGCGTGTGGAAGGGAAGTGGGCAGGACCCCTCCTACCTCCTACATAGCGAACGAAGCTGCTGAGTGTAAGCTTGTCGTGTACCATCACAGCACCTTTGGGTGTGTTCCTAGCGCCGCCTTCAGTTGGGCGTTGCTGTGGAATGCGTTTTTGACCATCCAGGCCATCCAGCAAGAACAGCAGGCCTATCTGCGCCCGATCGGGTAGTCGCCAGTTTTTCCGGTAAAAGGTAGTATCAATATTCCTTGTAGTGTCAGGTCAGATGGATCCTTGAGGTGTGCAAGGCCGAGAGGCATTGTCTGATGGCTCTCGCTAGGGTCGTTCAGGTAGGTGCCTAGTAGGCGATCCCACCATGGAAGATTGAAACCAAAGTTACGATTGGTCTCGTGAGGGAGTGTGGAATGATGGATACGATGCATATCGGGGGTGACGATAATCCATCGCAGTGCTCTGTCTATATTAGTCGGTATGCGAATGTTGCTGTGGTTAAACATTGATGTGCCATTTAGTAGGACTTCAAATAGAAGAACTGCTAATGGCGACGTTCCTATCAGAATGACAGCGCCAAGTTTGATCAGCATGGAAACAGCAACTTCGGCGGGGTGAAACCGCACGCCGGTGGTGACATCAAGATCCATGTCAGAATGGTGCATCATATGTAGTCGCCACAGTGTGGGAAGGGCGTGAAACATCACATGCTGTAGATACAAGGCTAGGTCCAATACGATGAGGCCCAGTAGTATTTCGATCCAGATTGGCCAGCTTACGGTGTTGAACAGCCCCCAGCTCTTCTCATACGCCAGGACGGCCACGCCCATTGCGCCTGAGGCAAAGAGAAATCTAAGTAAGGCAGCATTGATGACGGCGATACCGAGATTTGCGAACCAGCGTTGTGGTTTCGCCGTCTGCAAAGGACGTCGTGGGGCGAGGATTTCCCAGGCAATCATGAGTGCCAGTATTCCAAGAAATGCTGATAACCGAATAGTGACATCTGAGTTCATCGGGAGTCGTTCATAGGAGCCGAATGTTCTTGATGGGGTGCGTATCGATGACATTATGCGTTAAAATTCTCGCGTGTTACAGAAAAAGAAAGAAGGTGCCACCTTCCGTTCACTCGCGGTATTTCGGAGCATGGCACGTATGAATTCCTGGAATTGGGGCATGGTCATTCTGGTGACCATCTTACTTATGCCAACGGATACGATGCCTCGCGCTCATGCAGCCAAGGGCTCATCGTTTGAGGCGCTTCAGAAACTCGCCGAGGGTGGTGATGCCAACGCACAATTCATGATCGCTGAACGATATCGTCGTGGGGATGGTGTCGCATCGGACTGGGTTGAAGCTGCCACGTGGTATCGCAAGGCTGCTGAGCGGGGCAACGCGAAGGCGCAATATTATTTTGCGTTGATGTCAGCGGAGGGGCTGGGTATTGCTCAGAATGTCCCTGATGCGTTGCGCTGGTATCGAAAAGCTGGAGAACAGGGGCATCTGGACGCGCAATATAACCTTGGAGTTCTCTACCGCGATGGCAGTGGGGTTTCTCAGGATCACGCAGAAGCGGTGATATGGTTTCGCAAAGCGGCGAAACAAGGTGATGCGGGAGCGCAGAATGCCTTGGGGGTGATGTTTCAACAGGGGCGAGGGGATCCGAAAGATCTCAAGAAAGCGGCGAAATGGTATCAGCAAGCGGCAGACCAAGGACTTGATCTTGCGCAGTTTAACCTAGGCAATTTGTATGGAGCAGGCGAGGGTGTGTCAAAGGATATGATGAAAGCGGGTGAATTGTTTTTCAAGGCAGGGGGGCAAGGTCATGTCGAAGCGCAGTTCAATCTTGCCAGCCTGTTCGCCATCGGAGACGGCGTGCCACAGGATTTAGGCGTAGCGGCAACGTGGTATCGCAAAGCAGCCGATCAGGGCCACATGGAAGCGCAGTTTTTTCTTGGAGCCATGCATGCTGAAGGGCGCGGGATGCCGCAGAACCTTGAAGAAGCGCTAAAATGGTATCGCATGGCTGCACAACAGGGCCATCGTGAGGCAGAGACGTTCGTCAACACCTTTGACGCTTTGATGCCGAAGCAATAGGAAACGATGTAGGCTTTTCGGCTGAAGGCTGATAGGAATACGGTAAACCTGTCTGTCCGTTCACCGACCGGCAACGGTCGGTTTCAATCTTCCACCGTGAGGTTATCTACCTAGGATAGTTTGCGTTCGCCTACACCTTCTGTTACTTTTTACGTTCGACGGCTACCTGGTGCAGAACCCGCCCACCTTCGGCAGTTCTTGTCTGTGTCTTCGCTGAACATTCCTTCGTAGGCCTCGAAGCCATATTTCGGTCATGGATCACATTGCCGTACCCCGGAGATGTGTTTATTTATGTAGCGTAGACAACGCTCTACCCTGAGGGGAAGCGGGAGACGAGAATTATGCCTCATCAAAAACGAAGAAAAGACATACGGAACGTGGCGATTATCGCCCATGTCGATCACGGCAAGACGACACTTGTCGATGCATTGCTTCGACAAACTGGTGCCCATGTGTTCAAGGACGGCGATGCCGTCATCATGGACTCGAATCCGCTTGAAAAAGAGCGTGGCATTACGATTTTTTCCAAAAACGCATCGCTGAAATATCGGGATGTAAACATTAACCTTGTCGACACCCCGGGACACGCGGATTTCGGCAGTGAGGTCGAACGCATTCTTCGTCTGGTCGATGGCGTCTTGCTGCTTGTGGATGCGTTTGAAGGGCCGATGCCTCAGACCAAGTTCGTATTGAAGAAGTCGCTTGAGCTCCATCTCAAGCCCATCGTTGTTATCAATAAAATCGACCGTCCGAATTCGCGTCCCAACGTCGTCGTCGATCAGACATTTGATTTGTTCGGCGAACTCAATGCGACGGACGAACAACTTGATTTTCCAATCGTGTTTGCCTCAGGGAAAGAAGGTAAGTCGACCTTAGATCTTGATGATGAAGCTGTAGATATGAAGCCGCTGTTGGATGCGATCGTTCATCGAGTCCTCCCACCAGTTGCTGATCCTGATCAGCCGTTTCAAATGCTCGTCACGATCTTGGATTACGATACATATATTGGACGAATTGCTGTTGGTCGGATCTTTCATGGAGAAGTGCGTACGGGAGACCCGGTCACCTTGGTGAAGCGTGACGGTGAAATTGTGAGAGCGAAGGTGACAAAAATACTCGCGTATCAAGGCCTTGCTCGTGTGGAGCGTGAATACGCGCAGGCCGGAGATATTATTTCGCTCGCTGGAATTCCAGATGTGCGGGTAGGGGAAACCATCACCTCTCCCGATCATCCCGTCGCCTTGCCGACGGTCAACATTGATGAGCCGACGATCTCAATGAACTTCTCCCACAACACCAGTCCGTTGTCTGGAAAGGATGGTGGGCGGTTTCTGACGTCCCGTCACATTCGGGAGCGTTTAGCGCACGAAGCCATGATGAATGTCGGGGTCAAGGTGGAAGAGGCCGATGGTGGAGAGCGGTTTTCTGTGTCTGGGCGAGGCGAATTGCATTTAGCCATACTTATCGAGACGATGCGGAGGGAAGGCTACGAATTGGAGGTCTCACCCCCAAAGGTCATCTTCAAGCGCGTTGACGGTGAGAAGCTCGAGCCAATTGAGGAAGTGGTTATTGACGTGGACGCAGGTTATCAAGGAGCCGTTATAGAGTCCTTGGGGAATCGGCGTGCCGATATGCGTAATATGCAGGTCAGTTCCGTTGGGACGATCCGGATGGAATTTTTGGTTGCCTCGCGTGCCTTAATGGGATTTCGCAACGAATTGCTCACAATGACTCGGGGGACAGGGGTGATGTCCCAGACCTTCTTTGAATATCAGCCCTTTAAAGGGGAGGTCCCAAGACGCACCGTGGGTGTTCAGATCTCGCAGAGCGCAGGGGGAGCGGTGGCGTATGCCTTGTGGAAGTTACAGGATCGCGGTCCGATTCTTGTTCACACCAGCGATCCCCTCTATGAAGGCATGATTGTGGGGATTAACAACAAGGGCAAGGATATGGTGGTCAATGCGGTGAGGGAAAAGAAGTTGACCAACATTCGTGCGTCTGGTGCCGATGATGCGATTAATTTGATCACCCCTCCTGAGATGACCTTGGAATTTGCACTTGAATTTATCGACGACGATGAATTGGTCGAAATCACGCCGAAACATATTCGGCTGAGAAAACGGCATCTTACTGACAATGATCGTCGGTCTCAGCGGTCGGCAATGGCCCGCGCAGCCGGAGCCTGAAACAGACCGCCAGCGGCG
>JAJDBL010000469.1 GCA_029261375.1 Nitrospirales bacterium | reverse complement strand
TCCGGCACAAGTATGCCGCTATGAAACGTCCCCCCCTCCTTGGCATGGAGGGGAGCGACGAGAGCCAGCATCATGGCTCCGCTCAACAGAAGGAGCACGAGTGTTTGAAGCAGACACGGCGGTGTCCGGCGTGTGTCTTTGGGTCGCTGATTGCTACTGTTGGCTCGCATACGATGCTCCTCTCGCTCCAGACATTCAGGAGATGGAGTTACCGCCATCGGGCGCTCGGCATGAGTCATCATGTTCCAGTGGTCGGCGTTGTGCCGGTGGTGGTGGTCGGATGGAGGGTGTCAAGCTGCGCCTGCACGTTCGCAATGGTGGTGTGGAGCGTGCCAATCATCGCTGCGTTGGCATCCACGTCCGACCGCACAGCGAAGAGGGTTTCGCTTGTTTGGGCCATGATCGGCGTGGTGAAGAGCACACACAGAAGGATGGCAATCGAGAAGGTGAGGATCACCTTAGAATCAGTTCTCGTACGCATGAGACGCTCCTTTCGGGTGAGTGAACGCATGAGATTCGTTTGGGGCGATTTCTGAGGATTGTTCCTTGAAGATAGCATGAATGCGCACATACGCCTCTGACTTATTCAACCGTCGTACGAGGGACGTATTAGAGTCACGATCATGTTCCGTCATAACCAATTTGAGACCTCCGTTCCTCTCTTGCCGTAGCGGCTCTCGCTTCATTCTTTGGGTAGAGCAATTTTCATTCCAGCTTCTTGCCGCAAGGGCGATGCACGCAGGCGACGTTGAAAATCGCTGTTACTATAAGCAAGTTACGCATGGCACGAACGTGCTGAAATGGGAGAGATTGCGTTGCGTCGGGATGTGGGGAGTTCCTCATCGTGTGGGGACATCCCCGCAAGCGGTTCATCATCCCGCGTGAACAGTCTTTCTGCGCAGTCGTATCGCCAGCGTGTTCCAATCCAATCGTAAGGTATTGATTTGTTGCGCATATTCAGCGCATGATTCGAAGCGGTATTGATCCAGCGTTAGGGTGGAATAGAAGTTGCTAACGTATGAGGAATGAGAATATTCGAGGATTACCTACCAGGTCTGATAAAAAATAAGCAGAGTAATCTCGTGTTGGAAATGGAGGTCTTTATGGATCGGCACACGTGTTCTCAGTTCATAGTGCTGCAGCGACAGGTGGTGTGGATTGTTGCCATCACTGTTGGGTGTATTTTTTGGGCAACATGTTCAGTACCCCCGGTATTAGCGGGTGAACCGCCGGCCAAGTTATTAGATTGCGCTATCAATGAAGTCTTGCAACCTGATCTGACGTTATCACTTACGGTCGCGAATTTTTCGTTTGCGACGGGAGAGGAATTATCAGAAATTGAAGATGAGCGAGTGGCATGGAGTAACATCACGCAAGGTCTTGCGACTCGGTATGTTGAACTCTGCAAACGGTATAACCTGGGTGATGTCGATAAGAAGGAATATCGTGATGGTCTCCGGGACTTAGAAGAATATTATCGTGTCGCGAAGAAGTTCGAAGAACGGTTGTTGGAAAACCGGGATACGCGAATGCAAGAGTCGATTGGCGGCATCGATGGTTCTCAGACTCGGTCTTTTGGGGAGCGAACGCGGCAAGCTTTGACGGATCCTCTCAGCGCATTCGCCAAGGAAGTCGCTGGGTTAGGCGCGCTGGGCGGCCCTCTTCGACCCAGACGTCCAACTGAAGCTCCAGATATTCTTGGGTCCCCAGGGGTGAAGCCGGATGTTCGCGATTAACCGCGACAACGACGAAACGTAATGGTATCGGCCGAGGGTTGTGTCTCATGAACCAACGTCGATGTGTGGTGGCGGTGTTGTGCGGGCTCTTGGTCTCGCTTGTGGCCTGGGCGGGGATGATGCCGAATCTTGTCGCATCGTGGGAGCGCAGTACATATGATACGCGTCTCCAGCTTCGTGGGCCTGCCACCGTCGGCCAGCAGGTGGTCATTATTGGCCGTGACGAGGAGAGTGATGAACGGTTTGGTCGCGGAATTTGGGATCGAGCGTTGTTTGCGACACTCATTTCTGGGTTGGGGGAAGCCGGGGCGGCGGTCATCGCCCCTGATTTTTTCTTTGATGGGGTGAGTCCATCGACCCGTGGAGGAGAGGCAAGTGATCGTGTGTTCGTTGACGCGTCAAACGCCGTTGGATCTGTGGTTTATCCTATCCCAATTCAGATCGCGAGTAACAATGTGTCGTTGAAAGCGTTCAATGGAGATCCTGCGGTGCAGCGTACCTTATCGGCGACATCTCCTGAATTTGATCCGGCACGTCTGTCTGCCCTGAAGCAGGTGAGTGAAGTGCATGGCCTGCTTCCCGGTGTCGTGGAGTTTGCGAAAGGGATTGGCCATATGGGTGCCCTCTCCGATCCTGACGGTGTCTATCGACGTGTGCCGTTGTTTGTAAACGCGAGCAATCGTGCGCTCCCGGCCTTTGGGCTTGCCGCTAGCATCGCCTTTCTCAAGCTCGCCCCGAAACAGATCGTGTGGAACCCTCATGAAGATCTTGTTCTTACTATCGCACAGCATCCGGGACAGGAGACCAAGACGATATCGCTTCCCGTGGACGAGCAAGGACAATTGCTCATTGACTATGCTGGCCGTTGGCTTGATGCACCGTTTCCATATTTGTCGTTCGTTGGCGTGTGGGATGCCATCGAAGAGCGCAGAATCGATGAATTGCGGGCGGCGGTCGAAGGGAAGATCGTGTTAGTGCTTCACGCCGCGGTTGGCGCGGATCAACGCGAGACCCCCCTCGAGCTGAAATCCCCAGGCGGTTTTGTCCATGCAAATCTCATTAACACGATTTTGACCAAGGCGTGGTTACGAGATATCTCCTCGTTGTGGCAAGGTGCGATCACGTGGGTCATCGGAACCATTGCCGCAGTCGTTGTCTTGTCGAGCACAGGGTGGGTTGCGTTCGTGGCAGTTGGCGCGTTGGTGCTGGCGTATCTTGCGATCGTTCAGCTGGTGTTGGCCGTTGGGGGCTACATTCTTCCGGTCATCCCAGCCGTCGTCGCAATCGTGCTGGCATCTGGACTCGCCATCGTGTGGCAGAACTTCAATGCTGGACGAGAAATCACACGACTGACGGATGTCTCTCAGCGTCTCTACCGTGAGCTTGCGGTTTCTCGAGATACACTCATTCAACATGAGTCTGCGATCGAACGTCTTGAGGAAGACCTCGATGCCGCACAATCTGGCTTGACGACCAAGACCAAAGAAGAAAGCGAAGCCGCTCAATATGCTGAGGAACTTCGTACCCAAGTCAAAGCCGCCCAGATCAATCTGGTCAACGCCCGACGCGACATGAAAACGCTGGAGGCCAAGCTGGCAGATCTTCAGGTTGGGCAACACACGCTGGATGCCATTGCAGAGCGTGAGATTCACCCCTTATTTGAGGAATGTTCGGCGATGGGAATCTTGACCCGTGATCCACGAATGCTGGCGGTCTTTCGTGACATCAAGAAACTGCGTCGATCGCTGACGCCGTTACTCCTCCTTGGGGATGCGGGGACGGGGAAGGAATTATTCGCACGGGCCGCGCATACGCTCAGTCCGCGTGCTGCAGCACCGTTTGTTCCTGTGAATATGGCGGCGATTCCTTCCGACCTGTTTGAGAGCGAACTGTTTGGCCATATCAAAGGCGCGTTTACCGGTGCAACCAATGATCGAGTGGGTTACTTTAGTCAGGCAGACAAGGGGACGATCTTCTTGGATGAGGTCGGGGACCTTCCGTCACACCAGCAGCCGAAATTGCTACGGGTTCTCCAGGAAGGAACGTTCTATCGTGTTGGAGAAGGGCGACCAACGACGGTTGATGTTCGTGTCATTGCGGCAACGAATAAGGATCTTGCCCGGGGTGTGGCGGAAGGATGGTTCCGTGAGGACTTGTATTATCGTTTGAAAGGGATTGTCCTTCATCTTCCTCCGCTGCGTGATCGAGGTGGAGATATCGCTCTTCTTGCCGAGCAGTTCATTTGTGATGTTGCGACTCGGGAGGAACGAGACCCTCTTCCGTTGTCACAGGCCGCGCAGGAAATGCTTATCCAGCATCGCTGGAACGGCAATGTTCGAGAACTCAAGCAATCCATGGAGCAGGCGGTGGTGTTAGCGGAAGGTAGTGTACTCACCGAACATGACTTACGGTTAGAACAGGTTCCCCCTCCTCTGGAACG
>JAJDBL010000468.1 GCA_029261375.1 Nitrospirales bacterium | reverse complement strand
GAGTGTCGGTGAACGCAGTTCTTCAAGACATTCCCCAAACCGTTGAGTCAACAGGTGTCGTGGTTGCTGAGACTCGGGCGAATCTTTCCAGTAAAACAGTAGGGCTGGTTGAGGCACTACATGTGGATGAGGGAAGCGAGGTAGACGAGGGGCAATTGCTTATTCAGCTGGACCATCGGGCGCTGAATGCCCGCCTTGCGCGAACTGAAGCGGAAGTGCTCAATGCAGACGCACATCTTCAGCGTATGAAAGATCTTTTCGATGAAGACTCCATTTCAGGACAAGATCTAGATAATGCCCGCCGGGGTTATCGTGTCGCCGTCGCCACCCAGAATGAAGTGCGTGCGCAACTCGAAGACAGGCGCGTTCTGGCGCCTTTTGCCGGGGTCATTACCAGGAAACACATCGAGGCCGGAGAACTCGCGACACCGGGGCAGCCTCTGCTTGAATTAGAGAATCAGACGCGCCTTCGTATCGATGTCTCTGTTGCTGAAGGCGATGTGCAGGCCGTGACCGTGGGACGTCCCATTGACGTCGTCTTTGACTCGCTCGGATTGAAGGTGGTTCAAGGCAAGGTGTTTCAGATCGTGCCCAGCGCAGATCCCGCGACGCATACCTTCCTGGTGAAAATCAGGCTCGCCATGGATGAACACATCAAACCTGGCATGTTCGGGCAAGTGCTGTTCAAGAAACGTCCGCGTGTCGGCATGCTCATTCCACGGTCTGCCGCTATATCGAGAGGTGAATTGACTGGCGTGTACATTGTGAACGCCGAGAGTCACCTGGGGCTTCGCTGGGTTAAACTTGGACGCCAGGTCAATGACATGGTGGAGGTGTTGTCCGGTGTGAACGCAAACGAACGGCTGCTCAGCGATGCAAGGCAGGGGCAAGACAGAGCACGCTTCGAGGCGAATGAGGCGTCAGGCCTACGCGATGACGATGAACAGCCATGACCAAACGAGGCCTCAGCGGACGAATTGCACAAACCTTCATTGATTCCAAACTAACTCCAATCATTATCCTCACTGTGTTGCTCCTGGGTGCGTTCGCGACCGTATGGACACCGCGAGAAGAAGAGCCGCAAATCGTGGTTCCGATGGCCGATGTCTTCCTGCCGTTTCCAGGTGCCTCGGCAAAGGTTGTCGAGGAACAACTCGCTGGACCCATCGAGCGAACAGTATCTGAGTTAAAAGGTGTGGAGTATGTCTACTCGATTTCGCGACCAGGCATGGCTTTGCTTGTTGTGCGCTTTTTTGTAGGCGAAGACCTCGAAGAGAGTTTGGTGGGTCTCTATGATCGCTTGATGTCACATCAGGATCTTCTCCCACCAGGAGCGGAAGGGTTCACCGTCAAGCCTCGTGATATCAACGACGTTCCCATCGTAACCATCACGCTCTGGAGTGAGCGATATAAGGACACTACTCTTCGCCGCATGGCGGTTTCCGCGCTGGGAGAGATCAAGAAAGTTCCTCAAACCTCAGGGGGGTTCGTCGTGGGAGGTCACAGGCGTGAAATGCGTGTGTCCGTGAACCCGAGTGCCTTGAAGGCGCATGGGCTGACCCCGTTGGACATTGTAGGCGCCATTCAGGCTGAGCATCACACGGTGTCGGCCGGGAAGTTTTCAAGCCAGAATCAGGAGTTCCTGGTGGACGCCGGAAAGTTTCTCGAGACAGTCGCCGACATTGAACAGGTCGTCGTTGGAAGTCGAGACGGACGTCCCATCTATCTGAGGCAGATTGCCGACGTCCGCGATACACATGAGGATTTAGAACGTTATGTGTGGCATGGAAACGGCAAAGGTGAGTATCCGGCTGTCACCATCTCGATTGCAAAACAAAAAGGCACCAACGCGGTCAAGATCGCAACGGACATCGTCGAAAAAATGGAATCGTTAAAGGGTGTGCTGATTCCAGCGGACGTCCATGTCACCATTACTCGCAATTACGGAGATACGGCGGACGAGAAAGCGAACGAACTACTCTTTCATCTACTCATCGCAGTCGCCGCCGTTGTGATGTTCTTGGGGCTGACCTTGGGGTTTCGGCCGGCGTGGGTCGTCTCCATTTCCATTCCATTGGTATTGGCTCTCACCCTCTTCAGCTCATGGTTTATCGGTTACACGATCAATCGGGTCACGCTGTTTGCGCTGATATTTTCCATCGGGATTTTGGTCGATGATGCCATTGTGGTGGTCGAGAATATTTTCCGCCATCTCGCGATGGGGAAGAAACCGCATCAGGAGGCTACGATCGACGCCGTAGACGAAGTGGGCAATCCAACCATTCTCGCGACATTGACGGTTATTGCGGCCCTCCTTCCCATGGCGTTTGTCTCCGGCCTTATGGGACCGTATATGCGGCCAATTCCCGTCAATGCGTCGTTCGCGATGCTGTATTCCCTGCTGGTCGCGTTCGTGGTGATCCCGTGGTTTTGTCAGATCTGCTTTGCAAAGGGAGGCAGACGTTTTGTAGAGGCTCACAAGCATGAACAGGGTGGGGGATGGATTGAACGAGTCTATCGCCGCCTGTTACTGCCGTTGCTTGGACATCCCGTGAGGAGCGCCCTGGTTATTGTCGGGATCGCACTGCTCCTCGTGGCAGCCTTGAGTCTGTTCACGACCCGCACCGTCGTGATGAAAATGCTTCCGTTTGATAATAAGAGCGAGCTTCAGTTGGTAATTGACATGCCGGAGGGGACGACACTCGAGGAGACCGCGCGCGTGACGAAAGCACTCGCCGCCTATGTCAACACTATACCGGAGCTTGAAACCTATCAGGCATATGTTGGCACGGCGTCGCCCTTCAATTTCAATGGCCTTGTCCGGCATTATTTTTTACGACAAGGAGCACATGAAGGCGATATCCAGGTCAACCTTGTACCAAAGCATGATCGTATAGCGCAGAGTCACGATATCGCGAAGCGCATTCGTCCTGAGATTCAGCGTATTGCTGCGAGCCTAGGTGCAAACGTCAAGGTCTTGGAGGTTCCACCAGGGCCTCCAGTACAATCGGTTCTGGTGGCGGAAGTCTACGGTCCGGACTATGAACAACAGACGGCAGTCGCCACCCAGGTGCGGCAGGCGTTTGCATTGACAACAGGGATTGTGGATATCGATGATTCTATCGAGGCTGATCAGACAAAGTTTACGTTTACGGTTGATCGTGTGAGGGCGGCCCTCGCAGGAATATCCTCGGAAGACATCGTAAAGACACTTCGTGTCGCTCTTGGCGGGATGTCGGTCGGAATGGTTCACCTTCCTAACGAAAAAGAACCCGTCGAAATCATATTCCGACTGCCCGTATCGGAACGATCTGAGATTGCTGAATTTGAGAAGATCCACATGCGTGGGACAAAGGGACAGATGATTCCTCTGGCTTCATTGATTCATCGAGAGAAAACCATCCAAGATCAAACCATTTACCATAAGAATCAAAAACCGGTCGTCTATGTTGTTGGGGATGTTGCCGGTAAGCAAGAGAGCCCGGTCTATGGGGTGATGGATATCGGAGTACGTCTCGATGAGATCATGCTCCCCGATGGGAAACCAATGATTCAGCATTATGCAGAGCAACCATGGTCAGAGGAACGGGTGGCAATGAAATGGGACGGTGAGTGGCAGGTCACCTACGAGACGTTTCGAGACATGGGGCTTGCATTCATGGTGTCGTTAATTTTGATCTATATCCTGATCGTTGGGGAGTTTCAATCTTTCCGCACACCGCTTATCATCATGGCTCCTATTCCCCTCACGCTCATTGGCATTCTTCCAGGGCACTGGCTAACGGGGGCGCATTTCACCGCAACTTCGATGATCGGATTTATCGCCCTTGCTGGAATTATCGTTCGCAACTCGATTCTGTTGGTAGACTTCATACAGATCAAAGAACGCGAGGGTGTTTCGCTGGAGGAGGCCGTGATTCAAGCGGGCGCGATTCGTACCAGGCCCATTCTCCTCACTGCCGCGGCTCTGATGGTCGGAGCCTTCGTGATCATCCTGGATCCCATTTTCAAGGGCCTCGCGGTTTCGCTGTTGTTCGGAGTGTTCGCATCGACCCTCCTGACCCTCGTCGTGATCCCGATCTTGTATTACTACTTCAATGG
>JAJDBL010000467.1 GCA_029261375.1 Nitrospirales bacterium | reverse complement strand
AAGTGGCCTCCCCCACTCCGTTCACGGAAGGGTCAATAATGCGGCGAAAAGAAACCGCCGCCGGTGGGATGTTGAAACATCCCACCGAGACATCGATTTTTATTCCGCAAGGATCAATCCCCCTACTCATCGTGGGTTTCTGCGCTCCCTGACATTAACGTCGGATTCCTTATCAGGCATTTTACGGGCAATTTAGCCCCGTCCTTGGCTTGCCCTCTGTGGACAAATTGTGACTCTCGCAAAAATACGCACGATTTAGCCTTGACAAATTATCGAGCTTCTGACTCTCTTTATTTACGGGCATTTTACGTGACAAAGTCACTATTAACCCTATAAACACTGTGTTATGTGGCGTGCGATGCCTGAAGAGCCTATTTGGCAAGGCCTTCCGCACGGAACACTTTATGGCACGAAAATTGTTATCCACACGACGCGGGGGATAACTGTGTGGAGGTGGTCAATCACGAACAAGCCTGGCGATAACTTCAGCAGATTGGCTAAATATTAGTCATTGTAAAAGAGATATACTGCCAACGCTTCCTCTCCGAAACATAACATTTTTGTCGCGATTGGCCGTTCTGGCCATATGGTCTAGGGAGCGCACACGTTGTTGCTGGCGAAGGCAGGCGGCCAGAAACAGCCACTGGAGCACGCGCTTACGTCTATATCTTATAGCCCATTACGCACGAGCACATTGATTTCCTCCAGAGTCTCGTCAAGATAATCTCCGATCAAACTCGAGGCTGAGACCAGAATATGCACCGCGTTGAAGTTCGCATCTTCTCGGGACGCATCGCGCACGCGATCCATAAAATGGACGTTGACGATTCTTAGTTGCTCGTACAAATCGTGAATACCGGCAAGTTCCCAATCGGGTTCCGGCTCACCATTGTGAAGCAGAACGCGCTGCTTGATGAGATATGTTCCAACGAGTCGATGCACCGTTTCTTCCAATGTGGCAAACGGAAGGTGAAAGTGTGCGAGCGGCCTCATTCTGGCCAAGATCGGACACCCACCTGATGCCATCACCAGACCAAATAACGACCGTAAGGCCGTCTGTGAATCACAGTTCTTAGCGTACGAACGCTCTTTCGTCGCTACCAAGACATCAATCCGTTCAATGGACATGATGTCTTTGAATTTCTCGGCAATAGCTTCCGTATCTACCGCAGCAGGGCAATAGGGATGAGTGGACGGCTCCAGCGGGCAATTACTGCATTGGTGAGTTTCAAGTTTCGTCCACGCGCGTGGAGCGTCAACGGAAGTCGGACGATTGGTGACATCACGATCAAGATCGACCTCGAAGAGATGTTCCTCGCCGCTCTCAAGCTTAAACGTATAGGTAATTGTATTCATAGATGCCCCCCCAGCGCTGAAAGTGGAAGAACAGGCGCGATAACGAGCATCGCGGATGAGGAATAGCAAGAGCGTACTACACGACGAGGGGCACTACAATACTTTTAACAGGGTGTTGAAACGGTCCACCAGCGGCGTTCTCGCTTCGCTCGCTGCGGCCCTCCCTTCGAGAGACTTCTGGCAGGACTGGACGGCCAGTTTGAACGCACTGCTAATTCTTTGAAAACTGCTTACCTTCTCCCACGAGACCATGCGGCGCGATGAACACGCGACGTTGCTCATCAGGAATCACGGTACCGATTCTTGATGCTCGTTTCCCGTGATCCTGAACGACGGAAACCACGCGATCGACATCGCGCTCACCGACGATGATGCAGAAGCCGATGCCCATGTTGAATACGGTGAACATTTCTTCGTCTGTGATCGCACCCTCTTTTTGGATCAGGGAGAAAATAGGCATCATGTCCGGTAGGCAGTCGATACGAAAACCAACCTTTGCTTTGACTCGCGCAAGATTGAGAAAGCCATCACCAGTAATATGAATCATCGCCTTTACTGGTATGCCGTTGGCCAAAATGTCCATCACCTCGCGGACATAAATATGAGTCGGCCGCAGCAATTCCTCACCCAAGATGCGAGACAGCGTCGCCGGCTGTGACTCTACGGTATGGTTGGTTTGTTCAAATAAGACATTCCGAGCAAGGGTCAAACCGTTACTGTGAATGCCGTTGCTCTCAATCCCAACAATCGCGTCCCCCTCACAGAGATCCTGCCCAACGATGACCCGATCGAGCGAAACCGTCCCAACCGCCATCCCAACAAGGTCAAAGCCGTAGCCTACCTTATAGCCGGTAATGACTTCTGGGAGTTGCGAGATCTCGCCACCTGGAATCGAGACGTCGGCTTGTTTAGCCCCATCACATAAGCCAATAGAAATCGCATCTAAGACATCAGGATGCGGGTCCTGAACCCCAATATATTCAACCATCGAGACAGGCTTTGCCCCGACACACAGGAGATCATTGACGTTCATCGCGACACAATCGATCCCGATAGTGTCGTAACGGTCCATCATCTGTGCAATCAGGACTTTTGATCCCACACCGTCGGTGGTAATCGCGAGGCCCGTTCCGCCCAAATCGACGATGTTGGCGAAGTAGCCCCACGGAAGGACGACCGACCCGAAACCTCCGCCCGTAGGCCACGTTTGCCCGAGTCGCTCGGTGATCCGGTTGAGGGCGCGACCTGCGCGATCGACATTGATGCCGGCGCTTTCGTAGGTGGCATCAGAATCGCTGCTCATAGCTTCCTTTCGCTATATATTTCACGTATTTACTGCCCCTTCTGAACGCCACTACGATTACACGTGGGTCCCGTCACGTCAAGGGACGTCACACGGGGCAAAATACCACAATTGCATTGCTCTTAAATCCGCGCTGATGGTATGATGTGGCCTCTTTATACCTGACCGAATCCAATCGTTTTAAAGACTGATTTCCTGCTCAGTAGGAGGCTTTGATGTACAAGAGTATTTATGTCCCTGTCGATAACTCGGATCACTCCAATGCGGCACTCGACATTGGCGTATCCCTCGCCAAAACCTTTGGTGGGAAGGTGATCGGGACACATGTCTATGCGGCAAAGATGCATGATCGGCGCTTCAAACAGATGGAAGCCGGCCTCCCCGAAGAGTATCAGGGCGAAAAAGAGTTAGAACGGCAACGTCAAATCCATGATTCGCTGATCACACGCGGCCTCGAGATCATCTCGGACTCCTACATGGACGTCGTCACCCAGAAATGCGGCGATGCCAATGTCCCCCACGAAACCCTCGGCCTGGAGGGACGGAATTTCAAGGTCCTGGTCGAAGACATCAATACCTATAAGTACGATCTGACCATTATCGGAGCGTTGGGCCTTGGCGCGGTGAAAGATAGCGTTATCGGCAGTGTGTGCGAACGCGTCGTGAGGCGGGTACGACACTCTGACCTCATGGTCATAAAAGATACGGCTCCGATGAACGGCGGCTCAATTGT
>JAJDBL010000466.1 GCA_029261375.1 Nitrospirales bacterium | reverse complement strand
CGCAGCAAGCGATGAGGCGAATCTTACTACTGTAGGTTGAGCCTTGGCGCGAAGCGAGAACGCCGCTGGCGGTCATTTTTCAACATTCGGTTGGTAGTCGAATGGGGTGTCGTCAGCGGTCGGCTTCGGGCTTTTCCATATGCCTTTCCAATTGTTACGGGCTTCGAATTCGGCGGCGAGGAGTTTTTCGTCATAGCGGATGTTGGGGGGCCAGAATTCCCATAATGCATATCCATTCAGGATCATTTGGTGATTGACGAAGGTGTCACCGACCCACAGATATCCCCACATTCGTCCATCAGGTCTCCGCTTTTGTTCGTCATACTCGATGCGGACATCCTTTCCGTCCACCAACATCTTCAGCGCCGCTGTTGCCACTAACCCCCAGGGTTGGACAGGTTCTACGGCGTCGATGGCGAGCAGATTGACCCATTCTTTCTTCCCGTCGACCATCATGATGATGGTATCGCCATCAATCACTCTGATGGATTCTGCGGCCGCGAATTCTTGGGAAAATGCGGACGTGGGAAGGAGCAGAAGAAAGACGATGCCAATGAACGTCCAAGACGATGTTTTCATGATGTGGTCCTTTCTGAGAACGGCGAGATGTATTTGTTGTCCCTTTCCTGCAACAGGCAAGGGTTTTATTCGGTTGCAATCGTCAGGCTAATCCATTGTCACTCTTGAACCATAACACAGTGCCATAAGCCAAATCCCCCCAGCCCCCTTTGCTTAAAGGGGGGATTTAGACATTGGGAAAAGCAAGAAGAAAACTCTTCCCGATCTGCCAAAAATCCGACGTTTTCTTTCCTAGTTTCTCATGGATCTATCGGGTATGATGCGGCCCATGAATCGCACGGCCCTTCATGCCAATCACACCTCTCTGAACGCCAAAATGACGGATTTCGCGGGGTGGGACATGCCGCTTTCGTACTCCGGCGCTTTAGATGAGTATCAGGTGGTTCGGAACGCGGTTGGGATCTTCGACGTCTCTCACATGGGGCGTTTTATGGTTGCTGGAGCTGGAATCCCCTTCCTCCTACGCATGACGACCAATGATGTCGAGGCCCTCACTCCTGGACAGGCGCAATACTCGATGGTCTGTAACGATGATGGGGGAATTCTGGACGATATTTTTGTGTATCGGCTCGCGGATGACCGTTTCCTCGTCTGCGTGAATGCGTCCAACCGTGAGAAACTCTGGACGTGGTTTAAATCCCACGACGATGCCGGTCTTCTTTCCAATGGCACCATTCAGGATCAGACGACCACCATGGGCCAGATTGCGATCCAAGGTCCCAAGTCAAGAGCACTACTGGAAGCATGTACCGGGAACGCGTTTCCTGTCCTTCCACCGCGCGGGTGCATCGAAGCTGACATTCTCGAAAGCCGTGGGGTCATTGCACGCACGGGATATACCGGCGAACATGGATACGAGCTGTACCTTCCGGCCAGCGACCTTCCACGCGTATGGACCACACTCATCGAGAACGGAGCGTCTGTAGGCCTGAAACCGTGCGGGTTGAGTGCTCGCGATTTACTCCGCCTGGAAGCCGGGTTCTTACTCTATGGAAATGATATTTCGGAGGACACCACACCCCTAGAAGCCGGGGTCGAATGGGTCGTCGGATATTCGAAACCTGACTTTATCGGGAGGGACGCTATCCTGAAGCAGAAAGAGGCCGGCATACCTCGACGATTGATCGCGTTTGAAATGCTTCAGACCTCGGTGCCACGTCACGACTACGCGATTTCATCCGGTGAGGAAGAAATCGGGATCGTTACCAGCGGCAACTTCTTTCCACACAAGCAACAAGGTGTGGGAATGGGCTACGTGAAAACCCCTTTTGCTGAGGTGGGCACCGAGATTTCCGTGGCAATACGCTGCAGATCGGTGCCAGCCGTTGTTGCGAAACCTCCATTTCATAAGAAGAAGAAATGATAGCAAACAGCTCTCAGCAATTGAGTTTAAAAAGGGCAATGATGTCTTTCACCAATTTTTATTGTTTGTGTAAGCTGACCGCTGATAGCCGACCGCTGATAGCTTTGTAATGTTCCATTCCATCACCCCTCAAGAAGAACAAGACATGCTGAAGACGATCGGTGTGTCTTCGTTTGATGATCTCCTCGTCGATGTGCCAAACGAGGTTCGCACGAAGGGGCTTTTGAATGTCCCGGCCCCCCAATCTGAACTCGAGATTCGGCGGAGCCTCAAAGCCCTTTCCGATCAGAACATCAATGCTGAAACTGCGGTCTGCTTCCTGGGCGCTGGCGCCTATGACCACTCGATTCCATCGATTGTGCCATCGCTCGCGGGACGCTCCGAGTTTGCGACCGCCTATACCCCCTACCAAGCGGAACGAAGCCAAGGGCTGCTCCAAACGATCTATGAATTTCAAAGCATGATCTGTGGATTGACCGGTCATGACGTGTCGAACGCCTCGTTGTATGACGGCGCGTCAGCCACGGCAGAAGCGGCACTGACGGCGATGCGCATTACAAAACGAGATCAGATCGTCGTCTCCGGAACGATTCATCCGCATTACCGTGGCGTCTTGAAAACCTACCTCGCGAGAGTCGGGAAGATTGTCGAGATTCCACCGAAGAATGGCATCACCGACCTTGAGGCATTAAAGGAAGCCACGAACGAACACACGGCGGCAGTGATCCTTCAATATCCGAATTTCTACGGATGCATTGAGGATCTCAAAGCAGCGATCGATATCGCACACGAACAGAAGAGCCTCGCGGTCGTCTCCGTGGATCCGATTG
>JAJDBL010000465.1 GCA_029261375.1 Nitrospirales bacterium | reverse complement strand
GAGAGAATGTTGTTGAAGTCATGTGCAATGCCACCAAGGAACGGTCCAATGGCTTCGCGCTTTTGCAGTTGCCGACAGCGCGCCTGGAGTTCGCGAATCTCGGTAAGATCTTTGAGGGACAATCGAAACCCTTGCGCGTTGCCAGCCGCGTCATTGGGACGAGCGCGCGCATTGACGCGCATCGGAACGCCCTGCCTATCTTTGTTCACGACAGCCAGCTCCAACACCGCACTATCAGCCTCCGGGACCAGTGTGCGTAACAGGTCGACAAAAGGACGCAACGTCTCTGGTGTCAGCATGTGAGTAAAATGCATCATGCCGACCACGTTCTCTCGGTGATACCCAAGAAGATGTAAGAGCCCCTCACTCATCTCTTGCACTAGCCCATCTGAACCGATGACGCAGAACGCATCAAACCCTTGCTCACTACAATCGGACTGAGGGTGTGTTACATGATCGAGCGCGTTGAGCAGCTGTCGGTTTTCGTCAGTAACATGGGAGAGGCGAGAGACAAGGTGTTGATTGGTTGCACGTAGACTCTGAACGTGTGACACCAGCGAGGCAATCGTGTTCTGGAGGTTGTGGACCGTAGAGTCAGGATTGGCGTGTACGCCGGCCTGTACCGCTCCTTCAGATTCGCATTTGCTTGCCATAGGCAACATAATCAATCTTGTCTTGTCCGCATAGCCCAAAGACGCGACGACCACCCCTACACCAGAAAAACAATGATCTTTGCCTCTTTAGACAGTAAACCTGACTGGAAACACTGTATATCGGGCTTTGTCCGATATTTCCTGGAAAAATGTGCCTTGTGACAGAGCGAAACACTACAGAGTGTGTCTCAAGGCTATATTTCTAAAAATCAGGGTTGAGAAGGGAGGAATTCGTGAGTCCCCGGCATTGATGACAACGCCGCAGGACAAGTGTCAGGCAAACAACTTATGGTCAATGGCATAGTGAATGAGTTCGGCCGTGGTCTGCAAACGGAGCTTATCCAGGATGTGCGTGCGGTGACTGCTGACAGTCTTGATACTGACATGAAGGGCGTCGGCGATCTCCCCCACCGATCGTCCTTGTCCGAGCAAACACAACACCTCAAGCTCACGATTGCTCAGAAGCTCATGCAGCAGTCCATCCACGTCGTGAGGAGACACCCCATCAAAATACGCCTCAAGGTGTGGGCTGAGATACTGACCACGCTCGATGACGGTGCGAACAGCTAACACAAGTTCTTCAGAGGCCGCGCCTTTGGTGAGATACGCGGCAGCACCAGCCTTATAGGCTCGGAGGGCAAACTGCTCTTCGGGATACATACTGAGGATAATCACAGGAAGATGCGGGGACAGCATTTTGATCGACCGCAACACATCGAGTCCCGATTGATCGGGGAAACTCAGGTCAAGCAACACGACGTCAAAATCCTCCTGGTTCACCGCATCAACCGCCGCCGTCCCAGTCTCAGCTTCAGTCACGACCAACGCGTCAAACTCCTCAGACATGACCTGTCGCAATCCTCGCCGTACAACGGAATGGTCATCTGCTATCAGCATTCGGCGAACCTGCAGCGGTTGTGGAATCCGTATCCCTGCGCTATGAGGACGATCAACAACGTTCATGAAAACAACCTCCTATTGTCAGGTTCAATTATCCTGTGTTTTGGGTATATTCTGATCTCGAACATGACTGACCTCAGTGATCACCGTCACACCACAGACTGACACAATAAAAGCATCAAGCAACAACCATCTCATCAGGCACAACGGAGGCACATTCGTGTTCTTCGAGTTCCTGAGACTGAGAAACCGAAACCGGATTGGTTGACCACTTCAAGAGGAGCGAACCCACAGAAAACCCAGACCCCTGCCCAAGGAACAGAATCGTGTCACCATCCTTTACTTTTCCGGTTTGTACCCCTTCATCAAGGTTAGTCCACATATTTGCCGCACCAAGATTTCCATACTTGTGATACGTCAATAAGACTTTTTCTCGCGGAATACGGAGTGCGTTGAACCAGAAACCGCACGCCGCCTCGAAGTTCTGGTGGGGTGCCACCCAATCGACATCGTCAATGGTTAGCCCTGCATTTTTCAACAGCCGCTTGCCCGTCGCCGGAACGGATGACAAGACGTATCGACTAAATGCTTGGTCCTCATCGATATAAAACAGGTCTCTCGCCTTCTGGCAAACTGCACTACTAGGCTCCTTTGGTTCTCGAACCTCAACACCTACATTAGCCCAAAAACGACCATCGCTCTGTAAGTCGGCTTTTATGAGACCATAACCATCAGGAACCACACCCATCACGACCGCGGACGCTCCAGCACCCATGATCACTGAGATCAAGTCATCTGAGTGGTCAATGATTCGTTCAGTCTGGCAGGATGACACCAAGAGAATTGTTTCGTACACCCTAGACGAGATCAGACCTGCTGCCGTCATCATGGCTGGAATGGCTCCCGCACAGGACATATTGACCTCAAAGACTCCAGCGTTTGTCGCCCCGATCTTCAGCTGAGTCAAATTAACGTTAGGCGGATTAATTTTCTCTGCCAACGTTGTTGAGCCGATGATGAGGGGAACACCTTCGGGAGTAATACCGGCTCGTTCAAGCGCAAGCAACGCGGCTTTGGCTTCCATATCTGTTGCCGTTTCATCCCCCGCAGCCCTGCGTTCCAACACCCCCCACTTGCTTAGTTTGTCCCGAGAAATACCTTGTCGTGCGAAATCTTCAAGTGTGACTCGCTTCGGGGGAAGGTATGAGGCAGTGCTGAGAATCCCTGCTGATGGCATTGATTGTTCTCCTTTCAGATGGAAGCAGCTAGTACTTTCATTCGTGTTTTCATAGGAGGGACTTCTTCCTCATCGATATAGACATCTAACAAGATCGGACGGTTCTTCTTCACTAACATTGAGAAGTCTAGACACAGAAGGTCCTCCGGGCGGGTGATGGAATAAGCTTCGACCCCCATCGAAGCCGCAAACTGGCGAAAATCAACACGTGGCAACTCAAATGCGATTTGCTCCGCGCCTCCAAGGCGCTGTCCATGCTTGACCATCCCAAGCGCGGCATCATTCAAGATCACAAAGATGACACTCAACTGTTCAGCCAACGCCGTGGTAATTTCCTGTCCGTTCATCAAGAAGCTGCCATCTCCCGTGATACAGACGACCGGATGTTCGCGATTCGCGGCGGCAACTCCAACCGACGCCCCAATAGCCCAGCCCATAGGGGAAAACTCCATATTGGCGTATATCGACGTTCTAACACCACGCGAAACACCAAGCGAATGGTCCACGCGCGACGGCATGAAATGCGTCGTCCACACCATACTGTTCCCCGCGTCAGCGAGAAAACGCGTGCCAAGGGGAAACAAGTCCGGAAGATGGCTCATAAGCCACTGCGGCTTGATTGGAGTCGAGATATCACGTGTCTTAGCGCGATCTTCTGGGCTGAGGCGAATGGACTCGGCATCGGCATACTGAC
>JAJDBL010000464.1 GCA_029261375.1 Nitrospirales bacterium | reverse complement strand
ACACTTGGGGGCAGGCCATAAGGTTCCTCCCTCACTGCGTGAATGGGGAACTTCGTCCATTGCTGCGAGCCTGGACTGTGCGACCTGGAAAGATAAAACGCGATGTGTTCCAGGGCCGATCTGAGGTTATGACCAATATCTCCAATGATACATCCCCACATCAATGGAGGATGGTGTCTAAACTCAACCTTTGCCACGAGTTTCCCTGGAATCAGCGCATCCTTCTTGATATGGAGGACGCATGGTTTGCGTTCATCGAAGGCGAGCAATTCCTCCCCCAAGGTGCCCAGGTGATATTTTGCCCGCGCTACCTTCATTCGTATGCCGTCAAGCGGGCTCATAAGTTATACTGTTCAGATGGGGGCCAAGGTGGACAAAGAGAAGACACAGAAGACCGACAAGGGACACGCGATTCCTGTTCCGACCCGCGATTCGTTTATGACGAACCTCGAAAAGGTCGCCAAGCCTCAGAAGCCGTCACGGACGCGCCGCACGAAGAAGTAGCTGCTCAAACTGCGCCTTCCCATCGTCCCGATGGTTGTACCGCCAAGCGTACTCATTTAGGTAACCCTGAAGATGCTTAGCGGAGACCGAGTGGTAGACTCCGCCTATGCCACGCTTCACGAGGGACCAAAACCCTTCCATCGTGTTCACGTGGACATCCCCTCTCACGTAGACCTTTTCCGTATGCCTGACCCGCGCATGTGTGTAGCCATGTCGGGTCAATTTGTTGTACGCCCCCATTTCGTCGGTGTACACGGTCGAAGCTGGAATCACGTGCTTCACAATGCGAGGCATGAGGGTGACGCCCTTCACGTTCGGGACCGTTTCGGCTCTCACCCTGCCTTGTCGTTCCACCAAACCAAAGACCGGCGTTTTACCAGCAGTCCCGCGTCCACCAAGGCGTTTGCGGTTCGCAGTGTGCATGCTTTTTGCCTTGCCTCCGACGTACATCTCATCGGCTTCGATGGTTCCTTTAAGCGGTCCGTCGTCGTTTTGCGTCATGAGCACTTTGCGGATCTTAGACGCAATGCGCCATGCCGTCTTATAGGTGACGCCAAGCTCTCGCTCCAATTGCTTCGCGGAGATTCCGCATCGAGTGCTCGTCATCAAGTACATCGCGTAGAACCAGAGATGCAGCGACGTAGACGATTTGTGGAAGATCGTCCCTGCCATAGGGTGAAGGTGATACCCGCATCCGTTACACGTCCACGACTGGCGTTGCTGCGTGGTCTCGTACCGCTTAAAGGGCCGCTCAACATCGCATTTCGGGCAATGGGCATGAAGCCCATCTGTCGAGTGTCGTGTTCTCCAGAGCCATTCAAGGCAGGTAGCGTCGTCGGGAAACTCCTTCATAAATTCCATGAGAGAGTATTGCGACTCCGACGATTTGGCGCGTTCTGGCTTATTTCGATTAACCGGTGGCATGATCTGGTCTCCTTTCGTTCTGAGATCAGTGTACCAACATGAGCTTATACAGTAAAGGGATAGTTACCTTTGACAAAGGGGGGACCTGAATAGAGAAGATACCGAAAGTGATCAATGTGGTTTCAGGATTGGCGGACGATCACTATTTCCAGCGATCAAATCCAGAGGCGGTGAATTGAGCAACTTCATGCTCTTGCACGAGATAGGTCCCGGCATCTGCGTTGCCTTGCACATAGTACACGGTCTGAGCACCATCTTGGAGTTCTGTCCCAAGACGAAGAGTGACGACATCATCTGAATCTAACGTGACTTCAACCTCCGCCGAGAGCTTCCCTAAACCTGACCCGGATGACACGTCTCCGACATAGGATTTCGCTCGTATACGCGACAATTCTTGAAGCGATCGCTCGACAGTCGCACCGTTCAACACAAAGTCCGTGGAAGGCTGCGCCGAAGCTTTCGCGACCACCCACTGCCCACCCACCTTCTCAAATATACGTTGGATATTCCCTGCCTTAATTGAAAGATTTTTCACCGCGTCCACATCAAATTCCATCAGGTTCAGTGCGCGAAAATCGTTCAGATCCTTCCGGATATTATCAGCGGCAAATGACGGGATGTAGAAATACTGCTCCCCATCAAGCTGTGCATAGTGATGCTGCTCCTCTGAATCCAACTTCCCTAACCCAAGTGTATGCGTCGCGCCACCCGTCAATGTCAGGGAATACGTATCCATGCCCCCAGGTGCCCCGAGACCTGACGTTGTGGGATCCGGCGACATCGTGAGAATCTCTTTCGCGCGCAGATTCAGAAACGCGGAGACGAGGGATCGTGCTTTTGTCTCGTCAAACCGGAAGCCTGCTGGAAGAACAGACGCGTCGCTGAGCCCCCACTTCTTCTCATCGCCCTGAACAAGAGCGAATTCGCTGCCAGCGGCTGATTCCACCTTTACCGACACGACATCCCCAATATCGACATCGAAGAGCTTCAGCCGCTGCCACTGGGATTGTGTTGGCGCAAAATATGATTTGATTGGGCTCCGTTGCACCAGATACACATCGTCGGTCTCGGCGAGGCGAACATAGGTCCCGCCAACCGATGACGACTTCCCAATGACGAAATCGAGAACAAGCTGATCTTGGACAAACACGGTGACCCGCTGCCCTTTTTCCTCATCAACCTCATACGTCGCGTGTTTCTCAGGATTCTTCGAGACCAACTCGGTTGAGGTGAGACGTTCCACGCTCTCTAACGCGCGATCAATCATGTCAGGATCGACAGGTCGACCATCGCCAAGAAGCCAGTGCTCGCCTTCCTTGAGCAACTCAAACGTTTCATCCGAAGACACTACGATTTTCTCCACCGTCTCAGGAACGATGGACGGAGCGGTGAGCCTACTCAAATTACGCTCTTGGGGCTCGAAGAGTGTTGTGCTCACCAGTATGAGCAAACCAATGAAGACGAGCACTGCAATGATGGTTCGTGCACTCATGAAGACAACCC
>JAJDBL010000463.1 GCA_029261375.1 Nitrospirales bacterium | reverse complement strand
AGCCTCCTAGAGACAGCATCGTATCTGGCGGGGATCGCCATCGAAAAGCGTCGCGATGAAGAGCAGCTTCGGGACAACGAAGAACGATTTCGAGATCTCTACGATGAGGCCCCTCTCGCCTATATGACGGCGACCCCCAAGGGCGGCATTCGGATGGTGAACGCACAGTTTGTGGATTTATTCCGATTCTCCCGTGCCGAATGTATTGGGCGGTCTATCCTGGATTTCTTTCCGCCGGCTCCGCATGGGAAAGAGCGAGCTCTTCCGTTACACCAACGACTCCAACAAGGGATCGGGTTTAAGGGCGAAGAACTCCAAATGCAGAAGGCTGATGGGAGCACAGTGTGGGTCAGTCTCACCGTCCGTCCCGTCATAGACGATGAAGGCAATGTCGTTGAGGTACGTGGAATCATCCAAGATATTTCGAAGCGAAAACGCGCAGAATTGGAACGGGACGAGCAGGAGAAATTGTTCAGACTGATTGTCGATACAGGACCCCTGTGCGTGAAACGCGTAGACGCTGAGGGTAGGCTGTTACAAATCAATCCCGCTGGTTTGAGAATGATTGAAGCCGACGATGAGCAAAAAATGGTCGGGCGGGAGGTGTGTGACTATGTGTTGCCGGAACATCATGCAGCATTTGCGCAGATGCATCGAGACGTGTTGGCCGGCAAGAAGCAGAGTGGGCAATTTGAAATCAAGGGCTATCAAGGCACCCGCCGATGGCTAGAGACCTACGCCGTCCCGTTTGACAACCCGGTCACGGGTCAGGTCGAACACTTAGCAGTCACCCATGACATCACAGAGCGGCGCAAGGTTGAACAGAAAGTATCGGATCATGCGGACGCCATTCGCGGACTATGTGAAATCACCTCATCGCCAGGCCGTAGTTTCACAGAACGTGTTCAGAGCGTACTTGCGCTGGGAATGAAGCGATATGGGCTTGGGGTAGGCTTGCTGACCGAGTTGCAGGGAGAGCATCTGAAAGTCATCGCCCTGTCGGGGACAGAGGGTGGAATTGCGCAAGGGCTCTGTGCTCCACTGAATGATACGTATTGTTGCGAAGCTTTTAAGGCAGGGGCACCCGTGAGCATGGAACATGTGGGTCAATCCAAATGGAGAGGCCAGCCTCTCTATCAGGCAACGGGTTTAGAGACCTACATCGGGGCGCCTATTTTTGTTGGGGATCGTCCGTATGGGACGCTGTGTTTCCTTGGGAAAGAACCCTATCGCCAGAAGTTTAGTGAAACCGATAAAGACTTTTTGAGCCTGATGGCTCAATGGATAGGGGAAGAGATAGCACGTCAGGAGGCAGAAGATGCCTTAAAAGCGAGTGAAGAACGGTTTAGGCGAGTGTTTCAAGATTCCACAACGGGGATGGCGATTTGCGGCGAGGAGGGTGTTTTTCTTGATGTGAATCCGGCGTTGTGTCAGCTCGTAGGCTATACCCGTGAGGACCTGCTTTGGCAGACCTATGCCATGGTGACTCACAAAGACGACATGCAGGACAATCTCAACCTGACACAGGACTTGTTTGCAGGCAAGCGAATTAGATATGCCTTTGAAAAACGATATGTCAAAAAAAATGGTGAGGTGATTTGGGTCAATGTGACCGCCTGCAGGCTCAGTCATCAAGAGGACAAGGACCCGACATTGTTGGCGCTCATCGAAGATGTGACCGAGCGAAAACAGCATGAAGTGATATTGCGGCACCTTGTCGAAGGCGTGTCGAGTGGTACGGGTGAGGACTTCTTTCACCAACTCGTTCCCCATCTCGCGCAGGCGCTTGGCATTGAGTATGCCTTTATCGGCAAAGTGTCCGAAGACCAAACACGTGTCCATACGCTCGCGGTTTCCGCAAACGACATACTATCGGAGAACTTTGACTATCTATTGCTCGGGACCCCGTGTGAAACGGTGATCGCGCAGGGGCTCACTGTTTTTTCGCAGGGATTGCAGGAAACATTTCCTGAGGAACCGCTGCTGGTGGAAATGGGGGCGGAGTCCTATATCGGCATTCCACTTGTGAATGCCGAAGGCAAGATAATCGGATTGCTTGTCGGGATCGGTAGGAATCCGCTCAAGAGTGTTGAGCAGGCGAAAGGGATATTTCAAATCTGTGCGGCTCGCGTTGCGGGTGAGCTTGAACGGATAGAAGGAGAGACCGCCCTTCGAGCTATGAATGTTGCGCTGACGAACGCTATGCCAGGCATTTCTAAGGTCGACGGCCGAGGACACTTTCTCGAAGTGAATACTATCTTTGCAGACCTCTTAGGTTACGCCCCTGAAGAAATGATTGGGGTGTCGTGGGAGCGGACAGTCCATCCTGACGATCTCCCCAAGGCCAACGCTGCCTTTGAACAGCTGTTGACGCACGGGAAAGGCGAGTTTGAAGCCAGGGCAGTTCGAAAGGACGGATCGATATTCTACAAACAAGTCCTCATGGTGAAAACTGCGAAAGCACAAGAAAACGACTTCTGCCATCATTGCTTCATGCGTGACATCACGGACAAGAAGCAGGCGGAGACCGCACTACAGTTCACGCAGTTTTCCATCGATCACGCTGGAGATGCCGTGTTCTGGATTGCCCCGGATGCACGGTTCGTGGACGCAAATCAAGCCGCGTGTGATCGTCTCGGATATTCCCGTGAGGAACTGCTCACGATGGCTGTCCACGATATCAACTCGGAACATCCGGCTGACACGTGGTCTGAGCGTTGGGAAATGATGAAAACCCAAAAGACGACCACATTTCAAAGCTATCACAAAACGAAGACGTCGAAGGTCTTTCCTGTTGAGATCTCAGCCAATTATCTGGAATTTGATGGGAAAGAGTATCTCTGTGCATTCGCGCGAGATATTACTGAACGTGAGAAGCGTGAGGCCAGGGTCAAGTCCATTCAGCAGGCTGAACTGCAATTCATTACCTCCAGCGATCTTCCGGGGATTTTTGAACGCCTCCTCAATGACATTCTCCGATTGACCGATAGTGAATACGGTTTTATCGGCGAGGTCCTTCATACTGTTGAAGATGCTCCGTATCTGAAAACCCACGCGATCACAAATATTGCGTGGGATGATGCGACGAGCGCGTTGTATGAACGACTTGGACCGAACCTGGAGTTTCATAACCTACAGAACTTATTTGGACACGTCGTTCGTACCGGAGAGTCTGTTGTTTCGAATGATCCGAAGAACGATTCGAAACGAGGTGGACTGCCGGAAGGTCATCCTCCGCTAGCGGCCTTCCTCGGGCTACCGTTCTTTCACGGTGAGCAGGTTGTCGGTATGATCGGCATTGCAAATCGTGAGGGCGGATACGATGAGGTTGTCAGTTCGTTTTTGGAACCGTTTCTTGCGACCTGTGCGACTCTCATTGATGCGTCTCGCAAAGAGCAGTTGCGCTTATCAACA
>JAJDBL010000462.1 GCA_029261375.1 Nitrospirales bacterium | reverse complement strand
TTTACACTTTCGTGACAATACATGTTGTAAGCAGAAGATTGAACTACGGTCTATAACAACCAATTAAGTTAGTATAATCAGTCACTTACATATAGACAGACCATTCCGAATCACTCGACGACTTCTCTTGGCATCGATATTGCTTGGTATTTAGCTAGCGTTGCTAGGCATAAAACTACTAACACTTTCAAACTAGAAAATGATGATGAAGCAAGACTGGTCAAGAGCAGGAAGGAATCCCACCATGGAACGGAACGCGCGACCTCATTTACGTACTGTTGTCTTTGCACTATTCACTATCTTCGCGTTACTCACGACATCAACCGCGCATGCCGACAGAATGTACGGGGTAGATGGGGCGTCCGGCAATACAGCAGCATCGCTATATGTCATGAATCAGATCAACGGAGACTCATTTTTTGTCGGCCAGGTCGGTTTTAGCGAAGTCGTCTCGATAGATTTTAACCCAACCACTGGTGTGCTCTTCGGAGTGTCAAACCGCGATGGCAACGGTGATTTTAATGCAGAACTGATTACCATTAATACCACTACCGGAGTAGGGTCATCCGTCGCATCACTTTCGGGCGACTATGTTGCCGGAGACCATAATATCTCTGATCTCAGCTTCGATCCCAATACCGGAACCCTTTATGGATGGCTTCAAGGCCTGGGCAATCCTTTTGACATGGTCACGATTGATACGACAACAGGGGTTGTAACAACTGTCGGCGATTTCGGGGCAGTGACGTTTGGGACAGGAGTTGCCGTTGACTCAAACAGCAACATTTTCATGAAGACCGGGAAGCAGTCTCCCGAACTTCATACACTGAATGCGACGGGACAATCAACAGGTAGCGTTGCTTTCAGCGGTTTCTCGAACCGCGTGCACAACACGCTGGAGTTTGGTTCAAACGACACGTTATATGCAGTCGAGCGGCTTCTCCAAAATAACAACTTTATTGATTCGGTCTTATATACAGTCGACACCAATACAGGACAGATGACCACGGTCGGCACTACGCTCGTCAGCCACCTCGCCGGGATAGCGATCAATCCAAACGAGACGACGTTTACCGGACCACCTCCTCCCGCACCAGTGCCGGAACCAAGCACCATGTTATTGTTTGGAACCGGAGTGATTGGCCTGCTCGGATATGCGCGGCGACGAGGCCGCAAAAACACCAGCTAAGACACGGCGTCCACATTCTAGTCCACCAGCATGGCCACCACGATACAATCTGGTGGCCATTGTTGCGTCTACGGTGACGCAACCCGTTTTCACATTTGTATCCTCGGACCCACGATACTCCCCATGAGGCATGTGTCGACTCGGTAGAACAGTGGCAGTGAAATCATTGCTCTTTTTTTGATTTGAGCGTACGAATTGTGACCATGACTTCGTGCAACCTCTGTGGATCACATCACGCACATCTCCTTTTTGCCAACGACGCTGACACGATGAGCCCTCCGGAAGGGATTGTACAATGCGCCAATTGCGGACTCGTGTACGACAACCTTCACGTTTCGAACCCAACGATTATTCCACAATACGAGAACCGAAAATACGACCATCTATCGCAAGACTGGATTGATGGGAGACAAGCGGTGTTTCAGTGTTACCGAAACCTACTAACAACATTTCAGAAGCAGAATAGGATTCTCGATGTCGGGGCTGGACACGGCTTTTTCCTGGCAATGTGCCAGGAGATGGGATGGGAGTGTCATGGCATTGAACCATCCAATGAGTGCCGCCGCTTCGCAGCCGACCGTTTTCACATTGAGCTGGGAAGCCATGTGCTCGAAGACGTGAAATACAAGGATGGCTATTTCGACGTTGTCACGTTTTTTAACGTCTTGGATCAACTTCCCGACCCAACATCTGCTCTTCGGGAAGCGTCGAGGATCCTTCGACCAGGCGGGGCTGTGATTATCCGATGTGCCAATGCCCGCTTTCACGTTCCAGTAAAAAAGACGTTTCTTGCCTTATCAACTATTAGTCAGAAGATTCGCAACTTCGATCAGACTGTGTTCCACCTTTATGCGTTCGATAAAAGGACGATCGCGCGTATGCTGACCGAAGCAAACTTTAATAACGTAACCGTGTTCCCCGGCACCCTAAGCTGGACGGCGTCACATGATTCCCCCATCGGGTCTCTCAAGAAATTATTGACCCCCCTTATTGGCGTTCTAACGGGTAGCGTTTATCGACTCACGCTCGGCAACATACTCCTTACACCCTCGCTGACGGTAGTCGCGACAATACCTATGCCCGGAAAAAACTGAACCAACACGCCACAATCCACTGTCCCATCGTCGTGTGAAACGTCAAACCCTGCGTCCCAGGCTACAGAGACCGGTACACGCTGTCCGTGGTCTCAACCATACGCCGTACGGAAAATTCTTGTTGCACTCTTGCCCTCGCGTTCCGCCCCAGTTGAACTGCACGTTCGCGATGGGTGGCCAATCCTACAATTCCGTTCGCGAGCGCAGCCGGGTCAGAGGGTGGGACGAGAAGTCCTGATACCCCGTCGACCATCTGTTCGGTCACTCCATCGATGCGGGTTGCCACAATCGGTTTGGCCATGGCCATTGCTTCAAGGATCACCATCGGAAAGCCTTCCCGACGTGAAGGTACGGCAACAAGATCCGCCGTCGCAAGCAGGGGACGAACATCAGGTTCGAACCCACGAAAGGTCACCCTATCCCGGATGTTGACATCATGAGTCAGACGTTCGAGTGTCCCACGAAGCGATCCGTCGCCAACAAACAAGAGTCGAGCGTTAGGAACGTGCGAGGCAATCTCGCTCCACGCGTGAATCAGCACATCGAAACCTTTTTGCCAAACCATCCGACCAATTGCGACAACGAGGAACGCATCATCCGGGATTCCGCACTGCGCTCGAGTCTGTGTGTCTCGATGTTCATCGTTGTATTCATCGACTTCTATTCCATTGTAGATTCGCGTGATGCGCTCAAGAGATACCCCACGTTGTTGATGTAGCAGTGTTTCGAGCACGTCAGAGACAACGATATACCGATCGACATAGCGTTCAGTGAGACGATCAAACACACGATAGATCACTCGATGCACGATACCCACATCAAAGCCTTCCACCGGCATCGCGATAGTACAAACGTTCCTCACGTCGTACGCTCGAGACGATATTCGAGAAAAGACATCTGCACGTGCTCCCTGACTATGAACGATATTGATTGTCTGCTTTCGCAAGATGTTCCTGATTTGATACATCGGCTTGAGTGACCATTGCCTGGTCATATCTACAGGATGAAGAGTGATCCCAAGTTCGCGAACCGCTTCGGCAAAGAGGCCACCCTCAGCGGTCGCAACAGCAATGCGATATTGCTGGCGAAGGCGTTTGATTAACTGCAGGAACACACGCTCACCACCTCCAAATTCAAGTCCATCGATGACGTAGAGAATGGACAGAGGTGGCATGACAGGTTTTACTCTACGGTCTCGCGGTTAGCTGACCTTGTCAGGGACATGAGGTTTCTGCCCAACGACGACAAGAGTCCCACGCAGATGGGGAACCATAGAGAAAGGCAGTTTTGCCAGGTCAACTAGCCGTTGGGAAGAAGATTTCACGTTATAGCGAGTATCTTCGGCAATAGCGTGACGTTGTTCAACCACCTCAAAGCCGGCGCGCTTGAAAAAACCAACAACCTCAGCAATCGCATACTCACGGAAGTGTGGTCTCCATTCGTCATTAGGATCATCGTAGTCTGGAGGGATAAGCCGGTCGAAGTTTGATCGTCCAATCAGAAGCTTGAATACATTTCCAATTCTGGTGACGTTTGGAGTCGTCACAATCACATGTCCACCAGGACGACAAATCCGAAAGGCCTCGGCAAAGAGATGTGACGGAGAGAGCAGGTGTTCAATAACTTCCAGTGCGAAAACAACATCGACGTTGTCCTCATCGAGAGGGATACGTGAGGGGTAACCTTTGTCTCGAAGCTGATCATTCCGCGGATCAAGGTTAGCGGTCAAGATCTCTGCGCCGCAGCTATTCACCATCGCTTGACGGAAATCCTCCGAGATCATGAGACCGATTCCGATCAGGCGGCACTCCCGAGGCGAGAGCAAGTTCCTCAAGAGCCGGAGAAGGCTTCCAGGGAACGTTCCCAAGTCCGCAATTGTGCAGTTGTCGTCCTGAGGTGGAAAATAGCGTGAGGCTGTGCGTAATGCTTCCCAGAATCGCTCCCGGTTTTTTAAGACATGGTTCATCGGTATGCGAAACCGACGCCGCTCAGTCGTCCAGACTTCTTCAAAAGCTAAAGGCTCATAGTCCTGCACGAGCCGGCTGTACACGTCGCGACCAATCATTGCATCACGTTTTGGGGACATTGATTCATCTTATACCCTCAAGTGTCCAAACCAGCTTGAACACTGGCGATGTCAGCAAGAAGCCGATCGATGATTGTAGGCCATGCAAATCGTTCTCTCGCCCACACAAGCCCAGCACGTGCAATCTCCGCTGCCAGGCTTCGATCCGTTATGAGCTCTTCCACCGCCAAGGTCAACTCTTCGAGATCTCCCTTGGAAACAAGAATCCCGGTTTTCCTGTCGAGGATTGCTGTTTGGGTTCCACCGGTATCTGTAGCCAACACGGTAACGCCTGAGGCCATGGCCTCAACGATGATATTCGGAAGCCCCTCAATCTTTTGCGAGGGATGAAGAAAGATATCCGCCGCGTTGAAATACCCCGGCATTTCATCATGGGGGAGATTTCCTCTGAAGTTGATTCTGTGTCCGAACGGAGACCGAGCTCCAAGCGCCCTAAGAGACGCTTCTTCATGACCGCTCCCTATCACGATCAACGCCAACGCCGGGAAACGCTCGGCCAGCCGAATAAAACTCTCGATCCCAAGATGCATTCCTTTTTGCCGCGTCATCACTCCCGCGAGCAGAAGAACGATGTCATTCTCGTGGATACCCAGCGCGTTGCGCATCCGGGTTCGCTGCTCCGTATCCGGCGCAAACCGAGAACAATCCACCCCGTTGTAGGACACGAACACACGCTCATACCGATGCTCGATCTCTGGTACGAGTTGGTCATACGTGGCTAAAACAGCCTTGGCCTTCCGAAGAAATGGCCGTTCGTGAACATAGGTGTAATACACCATTTCGGGGAGCTTCATTCCTCTGTAACGAAAGAGGCCACGCAAACCGCTCCACTCGTGCCACTCACTACTGAGGTGGGACAACGCGAGTCCATTAAGAAATGGATAGACAGGTGGACACTGCGCGACCCTGACGACGGCAGCCGCTGAGAGGCTCTGGCTCAATACAAAATCGACCTGGCCTTCCTCGAGAAGGTCCTGTAGAGCCGCGCGGCTGGCCCGCCACCAGGCCTGAGAATATCGGCGGGACGGCGCCTCTGAAAGATAACGCACCCGCATTCCCGGTCTGTCCTCGACCGCGACGCCCGACGGGTGTCGTGTTGTGACGACACTGATACGATGACCCCGTGTAATGAGTTCACGAAAGACGTTTTCGATATGAGTTTCCATTCCACCAGTCCCGTGAGCCAGAGTACTCTTTGCAAAAACAGCAATGTTCACATCACGCAGACTCCCGTAGTGATCTCCATACTCTTATGTCTTCGGTGTCCAACCCCACGCTGCAAAGCACGATCAGGTATAGAAGCCAAATCACGACACCCCCAATTAATCGTGCAAGCACATCGGGGCCAAATACAGGGCCAAGCGTAACATGGATCCCAGCAAATACCATGGCGATGAGGACCGGTCTTGTGAGGGCTTTCGTGTACGGTTGAAGTCTGGTAAACCACCAGGCCATCACGACATTTGCGAGGTTTCCCAGGGCAAACCCTATGCCGGATCCTATCGCCGCCCCTAGAAGCCCGATACGTGGAATGAGATAGACATTCAACGCGAAGCCGACGATCCCAGACGCTGCGGCCGCGTAGAGCATCGCCTTTGATCTCCCGGTCATAAGAACCACTTCTCCAGCCGGGCCTGTTCCCGTCATAACCAGAAACGCGATAGCGAGCGTAATCAACGCAGGCGCCCCATCAACAAACTCTGATCCGAACAGGGAGAGAAGAGGCTCGGCGTTCAGAACGGTATAGAAGAACACGGGAAGTACGCCCATCAAGACCCACCGCGTGGACTGCTGATATAACCGGCCAACTTCACCCCAGTTCCCCTGCCCGTGTAACGCGTGGATTTTTGGCGCAAAAATGGTGGAGACTGCCGTAAGGAAAACACCGCCCAATCCAGCTAACCTGCTTGCAGCACCGTAGACGCCAATATCCTTGACGGTGAGGTAATACCCAAGGAGGAGCGTATCCGACCACTGAAGGAGAAAGCCTACGGCATTACTCAACAAGAGGGGGAACGAAAAGGCGAGGAGGGCGCCAGGTTGAACACGGGTGAGAAGCGAGCACGCGAATGGCGTGCTCGACGAGAGGAGCCAGAAGAAGGCCACACCAGCAATGAGCATAGACGCCGCAAGATGGGAGGCACCCGCTGCAAGCAATGGGGATGCAAATAATACGAAACCGAGAAAAGCCGCGATACGGATTGCCGGGTCAATCACGTGTTGTATCACTGTAAAGGGAACCATTTTCCTCATCGCTTGAAGGCCGCTCATCGCGATTCCTCCAACGTTGGCGAACGGCAGGGCAACCGCAATGATCGGAAGAAGCCAGAGGAGTTCCTGCACGTCGAAAAACAAAGCCAGCCGATCGTTGAGGGCGAGAACGATACCCATCCCCAGAATGCTGGTACCCAACACGATGAGGCCGCCAACGAAAATCGTGCCCCTCGCCCGATCGCTGTCTCCCCTGCCGGACGCTGATGCTGATTCCCTCAGCACCCCCCCGCGCAAACCGAGATCCGAGACGAGGGTGGCAAAGTTGAAAATGGCAAAGCCAAGGATGAAAATGCCGTAATGGCTGGAACCCATGAAGCGTGCAAAAAGGAAGTGGGAGAGAAACGCGAGTCCGCGTCCGACAACGGAACCAAAAAATACGATCCCGGCGCCCTTCAGAAGCTCGACGGCACCGGGTGAAGCACGGGTACTCAGGGATTGACTCCCGTCATGTTAGGGAGATATTGAGAAGTTGCTGAGCAATCCGTTCCCAACTGTAATGTTCACACACATGCGCCCGGCCAGCTCTCCCCATGATCTCCCGTCGCTTAGGATCTCGCAGTAGGGCTAGTACGGCACGTGACAGAGCTTCATTCTGATCTGGTGGAACAAGCGCAATCGCATCGCTCTCCTGCTCAAGCACCCTGACTGATGGCAAATCAGAAGCAACGACAGGACATCCGGATGCCCAGGCATCCAGAATCTTAAAGGGAGACGTTTCTCCTCTGTCCACGGTGAACGGTGCCACAAGGATGTCCATCGCTTGAAGATACGAGGGCACCTGTTCATATGGGATCTGGCCGGTAAACCATATCGATGTGTCTACACCGTTTTGTTTCGCGAGCGTTTCCCACTGCATTCGCATCTCACCGTCGCCAACGAGAAGAAACCGAGTCATGGGGTACTCTTCAAGAATGCTCGATGCCGCCTGGATCAATGTATGGACGCCCTGGTGTCGATAAAAAATCCCGATAAACCCAACAACGGGTTCTTCCGGGTTGAGACCCAGCTTACTCTTCGCGCCACGTCGATCCGCAGGCGCGAAATGGCCAGGATCTGTTCCACTCGGTATAACCGTGATTCTTCGCTCAGATACGTCATAGAGCTCGACCAACATTCGTTTAAGTCCTGTGGTAAGCGCAATAACCAGGTCACTCTTCCGTACATTCTGTCCCTCAATCAACCTGATGAGGCACCCTCGCCACCAACCCCCACCTTGATTAGCATGAAACTCTGCCGCATCAGCATTGACCTCAAGCACGACACGGGCTTTGAGTAACCAACCCAGCCAACGAGGCAGAACATTGAGCCCACTGCGGAAGTAGATGAGATCAGGTCGCGCTTGTCTTGCCAATACGAGAGCCGCCCACAGCATCGATATATATGCTGTGACCGGTCGCAGGAGCGAAATATCTAGAACAGGATAGGCGTGTGAGGGCACATCCCTGAGCGCTGAAAACCCAGGAAGACTGGGATAAAACACATGCGTTTGGTGCCCGCATTCGTTGAGCGCTCGAGCTAACTCCCAAAGCTTCCTGAATCCGCCAAGGTCGGGGTTGATCCCTCGCTCATAGGAGTAGGTTAGGAAAAAGATACGCATGTTTCGGGTTGGGAAACCTATTAGAGATTAGAAAACACCATCATCAATCATTGCTACATCAGACATCCTCACGACACTCGATATGATCGAGAGTAACACGATCCATCAAAGTGGCCTTCCCGCGACATCATGCGGACACAGAATCAACAGCTATGCAAGGCAAGCAGTCATTGGCGTTTCTCACTGTGACGTCTGCGCACACGGTACAAGGAGAAAAATAAGGTTATACGCGAAACGCTGGCCTCCAATCGCGTGCATGACTCGCTCGACCAGCGGGGTCATCTGTCGATACACCATACCAATGCCCCGCAAACCCAGAAGGTATCGAAAATATCTGTAACCGACGAGACGCTGTATTTCCATGCCACTATGTTGAATGAGATCACGAATCTCATCAAACTCATACATGGTATCCACTGGCTGTTCCGTGTTCGCAGGATGCTCGTATGGCAAGAACTTTCGGCGAAGTGTACGGGTAGGAATCCACCATCCCAAATGATGAAAAGGGGAATACCCCCCCGCATTTGGAACGGTTACCACCATTCGCCCTCCGGGGCGAAGAACATTCGGCAAAGCCTTGAGCAACCGACTCGGATTGACGAGGTGTTCCAGGGTTTCACTGCAAATGACGAGATCAATCGACTCACGTCTGAACGGCAAGTTTTCTCGAAGATCGGCTCGGACGACACCAATTGGATACGCTGTTGATAATGTTTTTGAAGGCATAATATCGGCTCCGAAGAGATGCGCCTTAGGATATCTATCTATGATCTTTCGTAACAGCGCACCATCACCACACCCTAAGTCGAGAACTCGAAGCCCGGAACACGATCCAATACAATCGACAATTCGATCATAGAATTCGTCAGGCATTCCTATGTGACCGCGAAGCTGTCGATAGCGGCGAGCGACCTCTTCAATCGGCAGATCATAGCCGGTCTTGATCATTGAACCCTCATATCAAAAATACCATTGCGAATTGGATAGTCCTTCTCACATCCCAAACAATGCAGAACACGATCGTTGCCTTGGAGGCCGCGTGCGCCACACTCCGGACACGCCAGAACATCGCCAATCCCCGTGCGAGGAGCATCGAATTCTCTACCTGATTTGCACACGACTTTGAGAAACACCTCCATCGCAAGAGCTCGTTTTCCAAGCGGCCTCGACAAAAGACGTTCAAACGGGATCAGTCTGAGCCCCAGCCGCGCGAGTTTTCCATAGAAGAGTCCAGCGGAACGCGCCTCCTCGATTCCAAGCGAGAGATCCTTCAGCGTCTCTTCCATCCAACGCGGATGAGAATAGAAGAGTAGCCCATTGTCATTGAAGTTCTCATGCGTCATCACATGAGGGTCACGACCCGATCGGTTGATACACCAGCGTAGAACCTCGCGAAGGTTTCGTCGGTTGTAGTAGTTGAAGAGGACAGAGCCACTGCGGCGTACGACCCGCCTGATTTCTGTAAGGGCGTCAACCGGTGTATCAAGGTGATGAAAAACACGGACGAGCATCGCGGCGTCCAACGCGTCATCGCAGATCGGAAGATGATACAAATCTCCAAGAACGAAATGCACTCTCTCCCGAGCCTCTGCATCTAACTCAGATTGTGCTTGCGCGAGCAGTTGCTCCGAATAATCTAGAAGGATCACACGTTCGAAGCGGTCGAGGTAGAGGTCCTTGAAGCGGCCGAAACCGCAGCCGAGATCGGCAAACCAGACGCCTTTCTCAGGTAACAGTGCGGAGACGATGGGACGTTCGATCCCATCAAAGTAACGACGTTCATCACTGGTCCAATAGCCGGAATAGTCAGTTTCCGTATAATCAGCTATCTTGTGATTACTCAATATCCCTCCACGGACTTCTGCGCAACATCCAGTAGATGACGAAAGCCGTCTCGCATCCCGGTCAACTCGCGAAGCCGGTGCATAACAGCCCTGCGAGTCGAAACCGGTCGATCAGCCCACGACGCGAGTTCGACGGCGTTGAGGCAGAGCCGGTAGCGAAACTCTAGCGTATGCTCCACCGGAAACCCAAGCTCATCGAGAAACGCTCGTTGCAGTTGCTCTACGCGACGGGCGCTCACCCCTAAGGAAGCCTTGAGAGTCTCCAAGGCACAGTAGAACCACGCAGGATCGTGAGATGGCGACCCTTTGCAAAAACGGGTGAAGTCAAGCACTCGCATTTCCCGTTCATCGGCCAGAATATTCCACGGGGCAAAATCGCCATGCACGGCAGCCTCCTCTGTCGTGCGATCAGCAAGATCGTTCGCAATCGCTTTGGCTGCACGAAAGATTCTCTCAGCCTGTTCACGGTTAAAACCCATGCACGTGCAGACGTCCAAGCGATCCCGAAGTCTCTGAATATCGGACGTACTATGTTCTTTACACGTCACGAATTCCCCCACCGCGTCCTGAAAAAGACACAACCAGCGACCACACCTGCGTACAAGGCTATCACCTTCCCTTAAAGAAGCTGAAAGGGAGAACGGGCGAACAGCTAAACTCAACATTGGATGCGCCGACTGCCCCACGAACGCCTGGGTCACGAGGATTCCCTCCTCTGGATAGACCGATACCGGCACTACTACACCCATATCGGGCATAGATGAGAAGGCCCCCTCACACTCACGGAGAGCATCAAACTCGTTACGAATAGACTCCGCTACGGTCCCCTGAGCCAGTGGATCCTGCTGGACCATCTTGACGACAATTTCGCGAGAGCCGACTTCGAAATCAAGCCGGGCAAACACAACCTTCGAAAATCGTAAGGTGCGCCTGCCTAAAATGTGCGCACCTCGGAACCCCCCCCCTGATAAAAACATTGACGGACCATGTAGCCTAAGAAACTCTTCGACCGCAATATCGTTGGGTCCATCGACGCCGGAACTACGCGTCATAAGTCAGCGCCGAACTCCGACCACGGTCATTCTGCCCGTGGCCTTCATCCAGCCAAGTCCCTTTCCCAATGGTCGGAACACCCAGGTCAATACCCTCGGCCGACTACGAAGCCATTCTGCAACCCCGTTCCACCCTCTGTCTTCACACCAGTAGGCAAGACTTCGATTCCAGTCAAACGTGTAGGAGGAATAGGCCACGTTCTTGATTTGAAGGCCTGCCATCTTGCAACACAATTCAAGCGTTCGCGATTCGAAGAGGAAGAGATGTCTTGGAATTTCCCAGTTGAACCACCAGGGTCCAAAAATATACCGTTCGAGACTTCTCGCATTGGGAGTCTCCATGAGGACGAGACCGCCAGGACGAAGAACTCGGTTGGCCTCGCGGAGGATCGCAATCGGATCGTACGCATGCTCAATGACGTGTGACATCACCACAGCATCGATACTCGCATCGGGCAGTCTCAACTCTTCGAGCTCACCACAGAATATGTTAAGACCAAACTGGCTTCTCGCCAAATCGCATGCCTGCCTGTTAATTTCAACTCCTTGAACCTCCCACCCCAGATCTCGAAGTAGCGCAAGTCGTTCTCCGGTTGCACATCCTATCTCTAACAAGCGGCCTCCGGGAAACAACCGAGGAAAGCTCACGTATCGTCCACGCAGCGGCGACGTCAATACTCGGATCAACTGACCCATGACCCCTTCGATCTCAGCAAGCTGATAGCCATAGTGCGCCGTCAACGTCAACCGACGAATCAGACCTTTGAATCCAGGTCGCAACCAGGGCGTCTTCGTTCCAGCGGAAGGTTGGTATGGGCCATAATCGTCTGGGTAGTATCGGTCAATCTCTTCTTTGACGGGACGAGGATCAGTGCGGAACAAGGCACAGCTGTCACACTGCACAACCGTGAAGATGTCGCCAGTTCCAAGACACCGTTCTTTGATATCTAGTATAGACCCCAGTTGTGTCGAGCCACAGAGTGGACATACACCCACACGCTCGGTCCGTGTCCCGTCGTCAACCCGTGTGCTTGCTGTTTCTTTAGCCTTTAGCACAATCCTGCAACATAGATACGATTTGCTTGCTGACGACCTCTTTGGAGTATTCGCATTCAACGATCTGACGCCCCTGCTTTCCGAGATCCGTTGCCCGGTTCGGAGAAGCGAGCAGGGCATCCAATGCATGAACCCACTCCTCCGAAGTTGATGCGCAGAATCCGTTGAGATCGTCATGTACGATTTGCCGGTTCACACCAATAGGAGAACACACCACAGGAAGACATAGAGCCATATACGAGAGAAGTTTGTATGCACATTTCCCACGTCCCCAATCAGTATCCAAAAGCGGCATCACACCGACGTCAAATTGTGTCATGGCTTGAATCATATCTTCTTCTGACATCCATGGGACCAGCGTTGTTGCGTATGGCGTATTCTTGCCAAACACGCGCTCCAGCTCGGGATGGTTGCGACTTCCGATGATCGTAAATTTAAACTTGTGACTTCGAGACAATTCTTGCAACGGCTCCTTCAGTAAGAGAAGATTCTTCCAGTGAACTTCGCCATTACCACACCATCCGATGATAGGAATACTGTTCTCTGCCGACTGAGGCGCATGATCGTAGCACTGGAGATCAATGCTAGTCGGGATTACATGGACATTCTGAACAAAGTCTTTGGCATACGACGCTAAGACCTCATTCCCAGCCATCACGGCCTCCGCCCCTCGCAACACTCGCTTCAAACGAGATAACGTCCTGTCGCGATTGAACTGCGACGCCGAGACATCATCAGGACAAGCGTAAAGTGCGTCATCAAAGTCAAAGACGTAGCGTGCTCCCATGCAACGCCACATCTGTAACACCACTGCTGGAGGCAAGCGTTTTTGTAGCCAAACCAAGTCTGCACCAACACTCATGCGCAACAACTGAGCCACGCCTACTCCACGATTGACCACATCACGAGCGGGGGGCTCAAACACATCCACAACCAATCCGGAAGACCGAAGAGCATCTAGGTATGAAAAAACACGAAGACGGCTGCTCGCGCGAACATCGGTTTTTCGATACATTGGAACCGCTAGCACTCGACGGACGCTCGTACGCTTCATCGTCATTCGGGGCTCTCCAGTTCTAAGTACTGCCCCACCAAGGGACCCTCTCCTGTCCTGCATGCAGACGATCTGAAACGTTCATGCCTTGAAGAGCGTGCGATTGACTGAGGCCAACTTGGCGCTGTGTATGTGTAGCAGCAAGCTAATCTACGCTCGGAACTGACTCAATCAAACCCGTTAGGCAGCCACGGCACCATGGAAACGCAAAGATCAACTCAAGATACTACACGTTCATTTGTGAGGATTGGTCACGCTCTCGTCAGAGTCGCTCAGCTATATCAGGATGCCGGCAAGCACCACTTATACAGTAACTATGTGACGAGAACAGAGGAAGATTGACGGGAACCCTCCACATTCGTTCTAACATCCCCGGTGTACCGTCTGAAACGTAGCTACCCTGACTGTGAGGAGATGCTGGGATTGGACACAAATGTTGCAGGGTTTGCTTCTGCCTCAGGTTGATCGGATAACTCCGACAGCTTGACCACCAATGCGGCATACAGCCAGAATGGCTCCATGATTCGAACAATTACAAACGTATTGGAACCGATGGCATGGACCAGCAGACCGAGAAGCCCTAAGCTAAACCCGAGCACGAGGCCTCGAACAGCAGGATCACGATGCGTACGGTAACAGGTTATCGCAACGCGGAAGATAGAGACGCACAAGAATAGAAACGCGCCAAGTCCTAGGACGCCCGTCTCCGTCAACAGCCGGGGATACATTGCATCCATAAATTTCCCGCCAGTCACCCCCTTCCCGTAAAGAGGAGATTCCTTAAACGCGTCTACGCTCTCTTCCCACGAACGAATTCTCGCGGATGTCGATGTGTCCAGCGTCACTCCACGAACGTGTAACTGTCCCTGGTGTGCCTGTTGGGTGAAGGTATACATGACCCTCTCCTTGACGGGATCCGGGAACCACAGTGTTGTCGATAGAACAACGCACGCGAGAAGTGCAAATTGCACCGGCCGACGGTAACCGATGAATCCGAGGATCACGATGACCACCACTCCGGCTGACAAGAAAGACGCGCGAGAGAGGGTCGCCATTAGCGCCACAACACCAGCAATGAGCAGTACTACCAAGGGCCACTTTCGCGGCACCGCTCCATCGGTCAGCAACAAACCTGCGACAATGGCAAGCATGAACATGAGGTACCCGCCGAGCGTGTTTGGCTCTCCCGCATTCCCCTCAAATGGAGCTGTCGCCCGTTCTCCACCCGGAATTTGCGCAATAGAAAACAGTGAGACGAGAAAACACGTCACTAGGCTGGCAATGACCAATCGTCTCACCTGCACACCACCATCCACCGCGCTGACCACCATGAAGTAGAGGAAAAAGTACTCGATGTATTTCAGGTTGAAAAAGAACCCCTCCTCCGGATTCACACGTCCCATGATCGTACCAAGCAACGTGGAAATCACGCTGGCTGACACATAGAGTAGAATGGGTAAATTCAGTGGTGTTTTGGGAAGTAGTGTTTCTGTCTTGTAGATGGCGGCTCTTGCAAGCCAGGCCATGCCGATGACAACAAGGAGAAAGTCGTCGAACCGGAGGGTTAGTCCACGTCGAATCGTCGGTGCACCCATCGCGGACTCTGTGCCAGTCAATCCTTGGCCAAAGAAAATTTCTGGGCCCAGGAGCATGGAGAAAATAAGGAGGTAGAGGCTAAACGAGGTTGAAAGAAAAGACAGAATCAGGAGCGCGACGATCACAAGAGATCCGGCCAGTACGATCCCATGACCTGCACTGACACCCACTGCCAACCCGACCCCCACGACGAGAATCCCAACG
>JAJDBL010000461.1 GCA_029261375.1 Nitrospirales bacterium | reverse complement strand
AGCGCAACGAATAGAATCGCGACGCAAAGCCACTGCCACCAGATCGTGCCCGCTGTTATACGATGTTTCATCATTGAAGTGTGGACGTCATGAGGACATTGAGGAATTTCGCTGTCTGGTCATCTTCTGCCGCATACTCCTCGACCACGGCGCGCACAGCTTCATCTAACTTGCGCTGAAACTCCTGCACGCGCGCTTCCGGAATCTGGAGATAGTGATTCCGGACATAGGTCCCTTGCTCATCTAAGACGACCTTGTCTAACAGGCCTTTGGTAAAGATGCCAAAGAACTCGACGGCTAACGACCGCCGCTGTTCTGGGGTGCTTGGAACATAGTGACGGCCAATCCGGCGGACCTTTTTGGCCTTCACCTCGACCAAGCCTTGAGCTTCCAACAGGGCCACCGTATCTGACGTGAACTGCGGGGCATCTTTATCGGAAAGGCCGGAAAGCCCCTGCTTGACCCGTTGTTTCCAGGTGGACACGTTGACCCATCCACCATCATCCGGTAACGCGGCGATCGCGCGACTTACCGTCATTGCAAACGCCGCTTCGCCAATGGCATTCGCATCTATCTCTGCTCCCTCACTTGATGGTGGCGCGTCGCCCGCGACAATGACTCGCCGCAGCTCACGTGCAAACGCATAGATCATGCGGTCCCGCCACAGGAGGGAGAGCAATGCGGTGGGGTCTTCGTTCCGAATGTCAGCGAGCTGGCGGACGAGTTCATCATTTGGAAAGCGCTGGCCTTTTTCAATATAGCCCAGCATCACGGGATCGATCGCGCCCTTCAATATCTCCGTGGCAAAGCGACGGATCGTATAGGCCCGTCCCATGAGGACCCGCGTCTCATAGAACACGTCCTTGATGCCTTTTAAGGGGGGAAGCGATGCAGCCATGTCCACAGATTACTACGATCCGACGTCTCAGTCAAACACATTTTATTTATTTTATAATATTTTATTGTTTACAAACTAACAAGCTTAGTTTATATTACAAACTGTACATTGAATTTATCAGGAGGCCGCTATGAAACAGTTACTCGTATTCAGCCTTATCGTATTCACAGCGTCCGCAATTGGCGGATGCGGAAGCTCTACCTCTCCTTCGTCTATAGATGGGGGCATCTCAGGCACGAATTCACCTCCCCAAGTCTCTACTCCAAGTCCATCGGATCCACCCTCAACGACAGGAGAAGACCCGCCTTCCACGGCAGCTCAGCCTGGACTCGCTCGCTTCGAGTCAGCGGAGGAACTCGCGACGTTCCTGACTGAACGCAGTCAGGATGTTCAAGCTGCTGAAGCTGATAGCCCCTCACTCCAAGGCGTGCCCGCTCCGGTTGGTCCTGCTGGACCGGCTGCAGCCGCAGGAGCTGAAGGAGCTGCCGGGCCAGCTGCCGCCGCAGACACATTCTCCACCACCACCATTCAAGAAGTCGGCGTAGACGAAAGCGACGTGGTGAAGAACGACGGAACGTATGCGTATGTGTTGAGAGACTCGGAAGTTCGCATCGTGCAACTCGAGCCGGTTGAAACCATTCAGCAAGTATCATCCGTGCCGATTGAGGGATTTGGAACCGCCCTCTTTCTTCAGGGCGACACACTTGTCGCGCTCTCCTCCACGTTCGGTTTCTTCGGAATTCCAGAGCCAATCGCAGCCAGCGAACCTATCGGCCCAGTTGATTCATTTGCTCCTGTGAGTGAGACGGTCATCGTGACCGTCATCGACGTTTCGAATCGTAGTGTTCCACGCGTTGATCGAACGATGACCTTCGAGGGGAACCTTGCTGACTCACGTTTTATCGATGGGACATTGCACCTGGTGTTACGCGAATTCCTCACGGTATTCAACAATCCCATTACCGCCGAGCAACTTGATGAGATTCTTCCAACATTCGTGGATTCTGCTGCCGTTGAAACCGAGTCCCCGACACCCATCGTCGGTCCAACCGCGTTTTATCGCCCCTCGGACACCACGAGTGCGGCAAGCTTTTTCCCATTCGCGCATAGTTTCACCACGGTCGCGACCATCGACATCACCGATGCCGCAACGCCCATTGCGTCACTTGGGATTATGACGGCCCCAGGCACGCTCTACGCTTCCATCGACGCCCTCTATCTCGCGGGCTCAAGCTGTTTCGGATGTTTTTTCATCGCCGGCTCAACTGACACGACTGAGCTGCACAAGGTGGCGCTCACCCCGGCAGGCCCAACATACGTGGCCAGTGGCCTCGTTCCAGGTCACACACTCGATCAGTTTAGTTTCTCCGAACACAACGGCTTTCTCCGTGTCGCCACGACAACAAGCCCCGGCCCAAGCAACAACCTCTTTGTTCTCAGCGACACCGATGGGTCGCTTGAGATTGTCGGTCAAATCGAAAACATCGCGCCTGGCGAGACCATCCAGTCTGCGCGTTTCGTCGGCGATCGGGGTTTTCTCGTGACATTCCGCCGGATCGACCCTCTGTTTACCCTCGATCTTTCGGACCCAGAAAACCCCTTCGCAATTGGCGAGCTCAAAGTGCCAGGATTCTCAACCTTTCTGTTGCCAATCAGCGAAACCGAGTTGCTTGGATTCGGTCAAAACGCAGATGAAGAGGGACGCACGACCGGTCTACAACTCTCGATCTTCGATGTGTCGAATTTCGCCAATCCTATCCTGAAACACAAT
>JAJDBL010000460.1 GCA_029261375.1 Nitrospirales bacterium | reverse complement strand
GATGTGCGCTGATAGCAGTAATCCCTCATGGAGTCTGAACGTTAGCCCCCAACCTCATGCGTTCGCGTGCGAGCTATCCTCTAGCAAGCGCGCACATACTACGACGCCGAATGCATCAGGTTGGATGTGTGATTGGTGGGGCGCTACGGGATAGCTAGAAATAGACGAGGTGTGTCGAATCTCCACACCTCGTTAAACAGGTTCTTAATAACTTCCGCCCCTTTGTCGTAACTGAAGAGAGGTCTGAATAGGTATGGCCTTTGCATTGAGCGTATGGAGGGAGGACTGTGGACTACGAACAAGCGGAGGCTATCGGAACTAGAATGAGAAGCGTAATCTCAGAGATATCAAAAGGAGGAAACACCATGAGTAGCACAAGACATGGATTCACAGTTGGAATTGAGCGTATTGGGAATGAGTTCTTCCTTTCGTTCAAAGCGATGGGGAAGCTCAGGCACGAAGATTACGAGATGATCACTCCCATGATCGAATCTGCCCTTGTTGGCGTGAAACATCCCAAAATAAAAGCGTTGTTTGATGCGACGGAGCTCGAAGGATGGGAAGTACGGGCAGCATGGGATGATTTGAAGCTCGGTCTGAAGCATGGCAGTGAGTTTGAAAAAATCGCCATGTACGGCAACAAGAACTGGCAAGCGCTTGCGACAAAAATAGGCTCGTGGTTTATCTCAGGAGAAGCCAAGTACTTCGAGAACTACGATACAGCCGTCGCATGGCTTCAAGAATGACCAAACAGGTCCTGGAGAACGCGTTCATCGGCGTCGACAAACCAAGCGTCATCGCACACGAGAAATAGTGACCAACTCTCGTATCCTGTTTTCGGAATGGGTTCACTGGTAGGGGACAGGTCGGTACAGGCAATTGCAAGCAGCCACCACACGACAACAACGAGAACATACTTACACCACGTGAATCTGCAGGTAATGTACCCGCCTCCCATGCCAAAGAACTCAGGTTGCTTACGTAACCGCAGTACTCATTCTGACTCGGAGCAACATTGACCATGCCCAGATCCTCCCATCCCCTCGTGTCCAGGAGTGCCCATTCCACCCCTGTGCCGTTCATGGCGCATGCCCTGACCACCTCCACGACCCTCTGAAAAACTCCGCACGTAGCGGATGACACTCCAGATTTCGTCGTCCGACAGGATATCCCGTGCAGCCGGCATATCTGTGCCAGGGCTCCCGTTCTGAACAACCCAAAATACTTCTCCTTCTGTACGATGCCGCCAAAAGCCTGGATGATGAAAGTTCCGCGGGGCAGGGTTCATATCTTTTGCCAAAGCGCCGTCGCCATACCCACGCTCCCCATGACATTCGATACATTTGCCTTTGCCTTCAAAGATCATTTTTCCGCGTTTCATCCCCTCTTGGTTCTTAGGGAGGGGATTCGTAAGCGCACGGACGGTTGCGAGCTGGTCTGCGGGAACCCGTGGGTGCATCATGTGCGTCATGGGTTGACCCACGGCTAACGATGGCATCACCCCACAGATAAGGATAAGCACGACAGAATTAAAAAAAGCTACTCGAGTCATCTTCTGTAGAAACGCCGCACACCTCGTATCCTTCATCAATATCGAACGCATCAGCTATTTCTCCTCTCACCTGCATGGCCCAGGCCTAGCAGTCCCTTGTCCGGTTTCCTGACCACGCTTCTTCCCACCTGTCCCCGGAACAGCGCAACTCGGACGTAGGCGGTCATCGCGAAGATGAATGACTTTGTGATCAAATATGAGGGATTTCGCCACATACGCGTTCTCCGGCATCTCATCTGTCCGGAACGCACGGACGGTCAGCGATACTCCTATCGAGAGTTGGTCGACCACATGATCAACGGCACTCAGGGGCCCGAGATGGAGATTAAGGGTTTGGCCATGAGCGGTTCGAAACAGCACGTTGGCTCCAACACCGCCTTTCGCCGTACTTTTTCGCAAGGGCCAATCTTGATTTCAACAACCTGACCCGAGAGGTCAACTACTCGCGGTATGTCCGGCTGCTTGGCGATACCACTGGAATCGCCAAGCCCTTTCTGTTCTGCCCATGCACTGGGCATAGCGCCGACCAGCCATACAACGCCAATGATATTGCAAGCAGGCTGATTGCCTGGCTCGACCTATCCATACTAGCCCTCGCCTTCTCCACCGTCTTCCCTTTGCGAATGTCATTTCTCTCTCCTGCTGTTTAGGAGCTCGGGCACTTGAAACGCCCGGTGCACATCAACCGCCTACTGGCTTGATGAAAACGTCACAACCTTCGGTTTCGCCAGTCGTTCGAAATCCGCGTACGACAACTGCACCAATTCTGTATAGGAGCCAGCATTAAAGGCAATATTCTCATCTTCAGCCAAGCTCGGCTCGGTGAATACCTCCATGCCATACAGATTCCCAAATGGAGGCATGGCACCAACATCACAGCCGGGAAACGCGTCCTTAAAGTCTGCTTCGGTCGCAAGGTCAATGTGACTAGCACCAGTGACTACTTTCAACAACCCAAGATCGACGTGATACCACGCTGGAAGCACCGCCATGGCCAGCTTGCCGTCTATCTTGACAATCACGGTCTTCGCTAAGTTTTTTCCAGAAATATGTGCTGATTGGGCAACTTCAGACGCCGTATATGC
>JAJDBL010000459.1 GCA_029261375.1 Nitrospirales bacterium | reverse complement strand
GGTGTCAGAATGCCACGCTCGATAAAAAAAGGGCCGTTCGTCGACGATAAGCTGTTCAAAAAGATTGAGCAGGCAGCGGCTTCAAATGACAAGAAAGTTATAAAAACTTGGTCGCGGCGTTCGACGATCGTGCCGGAGATGTTGGGTTTGACGTTTGGTGTTCATAACGGAAAGAAATTTATCCCAGTGTATGTTACCGAGAATATGGTTGGGCAGAAGCTCGGAGAGTTTTCGCCAACGCGTCTGTTTAAGGGTCATGGCTCTGGAAAGACTGACAAGTCGTCAGGCGTCAGGAAGTAGTAAGTCCTTGTCGTGTAATTTTCGCTGATGGAGTTTCGTTTTCATGGCTGAAGCAAAAGCGCTATTGCGGTATGCAAAAGTTTCCCCTCAGAAGGCGCGGCTTGTTATTGACCTCATCCGCGGAAAAAGGGCTGGAGAGGCATTGACGATTTTGAAGTTTACGACAAAGGGTCCAGCGCGCATGATCAGTAAAGTTTTGCGATCCGCCGTTGCAAACGCGGAGCAAAAGGATCTTGGGGATGTTGATGCCCTCAGGGTGAGCCGTGCGTTTGTCGATGGTGGGCCGGTGCAGAAGCGGTTTCAGGCTAGAGCTCAGGGGCGGGGCGCGCCGATCAAAAAGCGCACGAGTCATATTACGGTCATTGTCTCCCCAGACGATCTGGCCGTGAGTTCCCGTGGGCATGTCTCGTCAAAGCAGAGAAAGGGTGCCTAGGTGGGACATAAAACACATCCGATAGGGTATCGTCTTGGGTACACGAAGACGTGGACGTCGCGTTGGTATGCAAAAAAAGATTACACAAAGTTTCTTCATCAGGACCTTGAGGTCAGGAAGATGCTTAGCGCTAGGCTTTCGCATGCTGGGGTTTCCAAGGTTGAGATTGAGCGCTCCGGTGATCAAGTTCGGGTGATCATACACAGTGCACGGCCAGGTATCATTATCGGTCGAAAAGGCACTGAAGTTGATAAATTGAAGGCAGACCTAGAAGCGCGAGTTGGGCAGCAGATCTATATTTCTATCAAGGAGATCAAAAAGCCTGAAGTTGAGGCTCAGCTTGTTAGTGAAAATATTGCCGTTCAGCTTGAGAAGCGTGTGGCGTTCCGGCGGGCGATCAAGCGGAGTGTCGCTTCGGCGATGAGGCTTGGAGCGCAGGGCATCAAAGTGCAATGTTCAGGCCGGCTTGGTGGGCACGAGATCGCCAGAACTGAGTGGCACCGTGAGGGGCGCGTTCCTCTTCATACATTGCGTGCCGATATTGACTATGGTTTTGCTGAAGCCAAGACGACAACTGGGCGCATTGGTATCAAGACCTGGATTTATAAAGGAGAGATATTGATGCTCTCTCAGCCAGAAAATGATTCTCAATTTCGTATAGGCTAACTGGAATGCTTGCTCCTAAACGCGTTAAGCATCGAAAAGTTCAAAAAGGCCGAATGACTGGAAAGGCTTACAAGGGAAGCCGGATTGCGTTTGGTGAGTTCGGGTTGAAGGTTCTGGAGCCTGGGCGTATTACCGCCAGGCAGATAGAGGCTGCGCGTATTGCCATGACGCGGTATGTCCGTCGTGGAGGTCAAGTGTGGATTCGAATGTTTCCAGATAAACCGTTAACCAAGAAGCCTGCAGAGACTCGGATGGGTAAGGGAAAGGGGAGCCCGGAATTATGGGTTGCCGTGGTCAAGCCTGGACGGATTGTTTATGAGATCGGTGGTGTCACCGAGACGGTTGCTAAGGAAGCTCTGCGTTTAGCGAGCCATAAGTTGCCTGTGGCGACGCGATTTGTCATGCGCGAGGGATTGTAACGATATGGACGCTAAGACGCTAAGGAATCTTGAGCCCCTTGAACTTGAGGACAAGGAAAAAGAATTGAAAAAGGAACTCTTTAATCTTCGATTTCAGCTTGTCACGGGACGACTAGAGAGCCCTGCACGCCTTCGTGTCGCACGTCGTGAAGTTGCTCGTGTGCGAACAATCTATCTTGAGAAGCTGGCATCTCAGGCTTCCTCTTCCGCATCGCTGTCTGGGGGGAGCGGAGACTGATGGCTGTAGGTAGCTCCGGAGGATCAGGGAAGCCGCGATCAACGATGGTTGGGGCTGTCGTGAGCGCGAGTATGGATAAGACAGTGACGGTTGTGGTTCGGCGGAGAGTTCGTCACGCTAGGTATGGGAAGGTTGTGAGTCGTGTGACCAAGCTTAAGGCTCATGATGAAAAGAATGTCTGTCAAGTAGGCGATCAGGTTGCGGTGGTTGGTACGCGCCCGATAAGTAAGACCAAGCATTGGCTAGTGGTTGAAGTGATTCGGTCGGTGGGCGCGGCTCCAGATGCATAACGAAGCGCGAAGGGTATTATGATACAGAAATTTACGATGTTAGACGTGGCGGATAATTCAGGCGCCAAGAAGGCGATGTGTTTTCATGTGTTTGGCGGGTCGCGGCGTCGGTATGGGAGCGTTGGCGATATTGTGATGGTCGCTGTGAAAGAATCCACTCCCAAAGCTGGAGTCAAAAAAGGCGATATCAGTAAGGCTGTGATAGTGCGAACTAAAAAGGGTTTCGGTCGTCCAGATGGGTCGCATATCAAGTTTGATCGAAGCGCTGTCGTGTTGGTGAATGCACAGGGAGAGCCCGTGGGGACCAGGATTTTTGGCCCTGTTGCGCGTGAGCTCCGTGGGAAGAAGTTCGCAAAAATTATTTCTCTCGCGCCGGAAGTCGTTTAGCGCGTTCACTGGGATTTTCAATTGATGCCTCAAGTTCGTTCAAAGCTCAAAGTTCGCAAGGGTGATGTGGTCGTTGTGATTTCTGGCAAGGATAAGGGAAAAACGGGGAAGGTGCTTTCCGTTATCGAGAAAACGCCTGCGGTTCTCGTTGAAAAACTGAATGTCCTCAAAAGGCATACAAAGCCCAGCCAGCAAAACCGGCAGGGCGGTATTCTTGAGCGTGAGAGCCCAATTCATTATTCCAATGTTATGGTCTTGTGTCCCAACCCAACGTGTGCAAAACCAGTTCGTGTTGGGATCAAAGAAGACGAAGACGGTCAGCGCCTCCGTGTGTGCCGATCGTGTGGGGTAATCATTGAGCGCACCTAGTAGTCAGGTTGTTCCTCGCATGAGAGAGACCTATGGGCAGACAGTTTTGCCTGCAATGATGAAGGAATTCTCTTACCGGAATCCGATGCAAGTCCCGCGGATCGATCGTATCGTCGTGAATGTTGGTATGGGAGAGGCAACTCAGAATATCAAGCTTCTCGAGAGTGCGGTGCTGGAGCTTGGCCTTATCACTGGCCAGAAAGCGATGTTGACTCGCGCCCGGAACTCTATCTCAGAATTTAAGCTTCGGCGTGGCCAGCCGATTGGGTGTAAGGTTACGCTCCGGGGTGCACGGATGTTTGAGTTCCTTGATCGTCTTATTAGCATTGCCCTGCCTCGGATTCAGGACTTTAGGGGTATTTCTCCGAAGGCGTTTGATGGTCGAGGGAACTTTTCATTGGGAGTCAAGGAGCAGCTGATCTTTCCAGAAATTTCCTATGATTCTGTCGCCTCGATTCATGGTATGGATATTGTGATTGTAACGACAGCGAAAAATAATGATGAAGGTCGAGCTCTTTTGCGGCTTTTTGGGATGCCATTCAAGAAGTAAGTGTCTCGTTGACCGATTAGGAATTCAATCATGGCAAAGAAATCATTGTGTTTAAAGGCTCAGCGAGAGCCAGCCTTCGCGGTCAGAAAATATAATCGTTGTCGCTTGTGCGGGCGGCCGCGCGGGTTCCTGCGAAGATTTCAGATGTGCAGAATCTGTTTTCGTCTATTAAGCCTTGCCGGACAGATTCCTGGCGTCACGAAGTCGAGCTGGTAGATGTCAGTGAGGGGATTGCAATGAGCATGACTGATCCGGTTGCGGATATGTTGACAAGGATACGTAACGCGCTTGGTCGTGGCTATCCAGTCGTTGATGTGCCGTCGTCCAAATTGAAGCGCGAGATTGCAACTGTGCTTCAGAAAGAGGGCTTTATTCTTTCCGCTGATCCTGTTGAAGGTGCGCCGCATCCAACATTCCGTATTCGTCTCAGGTATTTGGGGGAAGGGCGGTCCGTGATTCATGGAATTAAGCGGATGAGCAAGCCTGGCAAGCGTGTGTATATCGGGCATCGTGAGGTCCCTTCTGTGATGGGGGGGATTGGCATAGCCATTTTGTCCACACCGAAGGGCGTCATGACAGGCCAACGTTCTAGACGAGAGCGGGTTGGTGGAGAGATGTTGTGTACGGTGTGGTAGTGAGTAGAGAATTGCTCGAACCCTTGTTTCTCATGGCTGGACAATAATAATGAGTATGTCGCGAGTTGGAAAAGTTCCCGTGCCTATTCCTGATGGCGTTCAGTTGGCAATTGCTGGGACTGTGGTTTCAGTGAAAGGTCCCAATGGACAGCTCGCTCTGGATGTGCCAACCCATGTCAAAGTCACCGTCAAAGATGGTCAGGCATTGGTCGAGCCGGTATCAGGTGGTCGTCAGGCGAGAGCTCTCCATGGAACCATGCGTGTTGCCATCAATAACATGGTCGTCGGTGTGACAAAAGGATATGAAAAAGCGCTCGAAATTCAAGGCGTAGGATTTCGTGTTCAACTTCAAGACCGCGCACTATCCTTCAGTCTCGGGTACAGTCACCCGGTTGTGTTTAAGGTTCCTGAGGGGATCGAAGCTACCGTCGACAAGCCAACATCTATCCTGCTGCGAGGTGTAAGTAAGTACCTCGTCGGTCAGACTGCGGCGAACATTCGAGCGTTACGTCCGCCAGACGCCTATAAGGGAAAAGGCATCAGGTATGCGGGTGAAGTGATCAAGTTGAAAGCTGGAAAATCTGGAAAGGCGGCGAAGTAGTCGCTAGAACGGGCATCGTATGGCTATCGCAAACAAATCTGATCGTCGTCAGCGTCGGCACCAGCGCATACGACGGAAAGTGTTCGGGACCCCAGAGCGGCTCAGGCTCAGCGTATTTCGTAGTAATCAGCATATTTATGCGCAGTTGATTGACGATACGACTGGACGGACGTTAGTGGCTGCCTCGAGCCGAGACTTATCCAAGGAAACCTCCGAATCAAAAGGCGTCACTAGCAAGGTGGCCGTCGCGCAGCGTACAGGAAAGCTCTTGGCAGAAAAAGCAGTGTCGTTGAATATTAGTTCTGTTGTTTTTGATCGTGGTGGCTATCCTTTCCACGGGCGCGTCAAAGGACTAGCTGATGGCAGTCGCGAGGCCGGCCTCGTATTTTGAGTGAATGAGGGTATCTTGTGAAAGTCAATCCAGACAGTCTTAACTTAAACGACACGGTCGTGTTCATCAATCGTGTTTCGAAGGTCGTGAAGGGCGGAAAGCGCTTTCAGTTCACTGCGCTCGTGGTTGTTGGTGATGGCCACGGCTGGGTTGGGATGGGTAAAGGAAAAGGAAAAGAAGTAACCGGCGCTATTT
>JAJDBL010000458.1 GCA_029261375.1 Nitrospirales bacterium | reverse complement strand
ACGTTTAATTTAGAATGTATTCTGTTTCATGGGTAATTTCGTGTCTTGACAGTGCGTCTCTGTCGCGTGTTTACTGACTAAGCGATGGGACTTTCACTGCTCGCCAACTATATCGCCACCGAAATAGCCGAAGTGGACTATGAGGCGACCATCTTTGAGGCGGCTCATGAGATGGAGACTCGACGTATTGGGTCGTTGCTCGTCAAGAAAGAAGGCGAGCCTACTGGCATCATTACGGAGTCCAATATCGTTCGGCAGATCGTGGCAAAAGGCCTCGACGCTTCAATCACCCCGGTACACGACATTATGATCTCTCCGATCCTCTCGTTAGACGTCTACGCCATGCCGCATGAAGCATTTTTATTTATGGCGGAGCATGAAATACGCCATGTGGTGATCACCCATGAAGGTGAGATCATTGGAATGCTTTCCGTCCGCGACCTCCTCCACTTTTTTAAAGACGCGGCTGATACCAAGTCTTAGGACGCTGTTAGCGCACTTTTTTGGACGCCTGTTCGTTCCCCGTTTCACGGATGCGCCTGGATGAGTCCTATGACGTGTATTTCCACTCTCCACGGCACGATGCTGTCTATTGTCTTGACAGCCTGACCTACACACCTGTTTACTACATCGACGATGTCAGAATCCCTGCTTCTTAACTACCTTGCCCCCGAGGTTGCGACTGTCGACCATCAGGTGACACTTCTGCATGCCGCTCGGGAGATGCGGGATCGGCGTATTGGCTCGCTGCTCGTGGAGAAAGACGGCAAGCCGGTGGGTATCGTTACCGAGACCGATATCGTGAGACGGGTCGTGGCGGAGAGTGTCGAGGCCGCAACGACACCTGTTTCTCAGGTCATGAATTCTCCCATTCTCGCGTTGGAGTCAGACGTGATGCCGCATGAGGCGTTCTTGTTTATGGCAGAACACGGGATACGACATGTTTTGATTACACAGGAAGGCAAGATCCTTGGTATGCTCTCCGTTCGGGACCTGCTCCGTTTTTTCAAAGATATGTCGGAGCATTGCTAGTCTTTTCTCCGTTCGCGTTTCCTCCACCTACCCCAACCCGTCATTAGTTTTATCGTTGCCAGGAATGTTGAAGCACTGGTCATGCCGAATCCGTGCAACGCCATGACGTAGATCACACGTTCTCGTTAACGTTATCCCAACTCCGCATCTACAGAAACGATAACAATGTAGCGATTCCGACTCCGTTGCATCCCACACAACGTTTTGTTCTTCTCCGACTTTCTTCAATAGCGTCCTTTGACGTCTTGACGCGTGCCGTTAGGGTTCGTGGCATGGCTATTGCGAGTTGCAAGTAGTGAACATATTGATAACGGTGGTGGCGTGCAGACCACTCTATGCCGCCATCCTCTTGATTGTGAGATAGCAGCCAATCGCCATGGTGAGTTCAAACGAAATGTTACGAGAGGAACATTGAAGGAGGGAACGATGAAACGTTTACTATTGTCATGTACGGCAGCAACATTGATTGCGATCCTATGTGTGTTTGAGCAGGCATGGGCCGCACCGATTGTCGAGTATACATTCTCAGATGGGAATGCCAGTGTTGCTACGAATACTGGCACGTTAGGCGCGGCCATGAATGGTTCAATAACGGGGGGAACGATTGCGCCAAGTTCTTTTTCTCCGGATAACCAGGCGCTTCTTCTTGGAGGGAATTCTTTCAACGGGATCTCGATGCCCAACGGGTATGATTTTGGGACAGCGTTCACCGTTGAATCTCTCATTCGGTTGGAGACGTTCCAGAATCAAATAAGCGTGATCTTCGATGATTTTGGAGGTCCGGGGGTATTACTGGCAGTGACCACCAGTACCCAACAGTTGAGATTCCAAACCACAACAGCCGACAATGGGAGTGTCAACCTCACTGCCGCCGCTCCATTGACATTGGGTGAATGGCACCATGTTGCTGGAATGTATGATGGCTCGGTATTAAACCTATATCTTGATGGCGGGCTCGTCGCCTCTCAGGCGGCTTCAGGCCTCGTTCTGAACAACGCTGGGGTAGCTCCAGGTGTCGGAGTGGAATCTGATGGTGAAGTCTTTCCCTGGGATGGTGCGATCGATGATTTCCGCATCTACGATACCGCACTTTCGATTACTGAACTGAATGGTGGTACCCCGATTCCTGCGCCGGTGCCCGAGCCTTCAACGATCTTACTTTTTGGAACAGGGATTGTTGGCTTGATTGGGTATGTTCGTCGGCGAAATCAAGAAACAAGTGTGGAAAACGCTACCGAGTAAATCCCTTCGTAGACTGCAATATCGTCCACCTTCGGGAAATCGTGGGTGGCCGTTTTTGTATTCCTTAGCAAGCTAGCTAGAGAACAGGAGACTAACAAAAGTGTTGCAGTGCGCTCGGCAAACAAGTGACTATGGAACTGTATATAGAAATAAAAATTGTAAATAAGCCTACATATAGTAGTGTCGGAAAACTTTACACTTTCGTGACAAGGCAGTGTTTTTTCATAAGTAACTGATTAATAATGACTTAATGTAAGTAATGGCAGTGTAGTAGGCGGTAGTAGTCGAAAAGTGTAAAGTATTCCTTACACTTTCGTGAAATAATATAACGTGTTGATATTATTAAGTAAAAAGCATGTTATTTAGTTTTTCGATCAAAAGTGTAAGCAATTCTTTACACTTTCGTGAAAATGAACCTTCGTGTATTTTATGCGAACTTGTGGCAGGCGTTGCCATAACGTGTTGAAATACGTATGTAATAAAAAAAAGCCATCATCGGGTATAATAATGGCGTTAAGATATTTATCGCTGGCATTGAGTTTGCATTAGTATATTAGACATGTTCATACTGGTTCGACAATGAGCGAGTCCAAGTCATCAGGCTGGAATAGAGAAAACTCTGTGAGAGAAGATTTGGCGCCTAGTCAGAAAAACTGGACATTGATGATTGCGGTCATGGCGTTAGGGGTGTTCCTGAGCGCTCCCGTTGCCTTTGCTCTTCCCGCGTTGCAGCTGGATATCGTGGGTGGAACCTATGATCCTCTCACTGAGACCATCGTTGCTGGCACCGATGTATATACATTGGTCGCGCTCATCGATACCGGTAGCAACAAGGTGAAAAAACTCGATCTCACCACAGAAGAGTTCTTTATTTCTGTGGCACTATCGCCTCAGGTAGGACCGGGGCATTCAAACCTTGGATCGTTTACGTTTCAAGGCGATGATGTGACGGGGACTCTTGATGGGGTCATTGATACCACGATTGATGCCACGGCGGAGATGATCTATGGTAGTCCGCCCTTTGAAAATCTGGGCGGGGATCAGGGGCACGATGGGGGCGATGTGGGCTCGCATGGTATCTTTGACACCTTTTTTACAGAATTCTCGTTTGTTTTCAATTCCGCAAATACGGTAACTGGGTACAATACTGCGGACAATCCTGGGGGACCAATCTCAGACCAAGACGGTTCTCTACTTGCGGCTTTCTTTCAGATCGACGCGACTGGACTGGATGATAGCGTGACGCTTCACTACGACCTTTACAATACCGCGGTGAAGAATGGCGACGTCGACAGATATTTGTTTGCGCCCTATTCCCATGATGCCAACGGTGGTGGCGGACAGCCAGTTCCAGAGCCTTCGACAGTCCTGTTATTTGGAACTGGAGTGCTGGGTCTGATTGGGTATGCGCGCCGGAAAAATCTCAAGCCTAACCATTGAATTCATCGTAATCCACATATAAGGCTAAACTAGCGGCGGCCACCTTCGGGAAATCGAGGGTGGCCGTTTCGTTTTCCTCGTCTTTCAACCCCTTCTTTCTTGCCAGCATCCGGACCGTATTTCGCGAGCGTCTTTTTGAATAGTTCGCCGTTCTCCAAAGTACCTGTTGCGTCTAGCGTCGAGGTTCTGCGTGTTGTCCTTGTGACCGATGTCACGATACTCGTTTCTCCTCAATGGTCAATTTCGGCAACAGTTGATCAGCCACCTAGCGCCGGTATTCCTCTTCCCAGCACGGGCAATGGGCAATGATAAAGAAATGCCCAATGATAGTGAGGGTTCATGTTGCGACAAATGATGGCATAGGCTTTGCTTATCTCTGAACCTAGAAGTGACGCGAATGATTGTCAGCCGAAGGCAAGAGATGAAAGGAGAGCGATGATGATCAGCGACCCACGTTTTTTTCCGCTACCGCCAGCCGATGAAAGTTCTACATCAGACCGAACGCCACAACGTCGTCGGGTCACCGTGATCGAGCGTGATGTTCGGGGCAGTGAACGAGACGATAGCCTGCTTGCAGAGTGGAATAGATTATACGAGGACTAGATAGCCCCAAAGGAGCGTGGTATGCATGTTGATATGGCGCTTGATACACAACGGCTTGGCATACAGGTCTCCGTCACGCTTGGGAACATGATGTGCCGTTGTATGGCTCTTGATCCCAATCTCTCTCGTTTTCCTCCGTTCCATCGCTTTCTCTTAGCAATCCAATCGTCAGGACGAAAAACTGTGGTGTGGAGTAGAACACTTCGTTTCTCCACACATCATAGGGATGGCGCATGAGTTATGGCGGTCAGTCCCTTGATATGCGTCACGATCTTGGTATTGCAAGATAGGCTTGTCCGGTAAAGAGGATTGGAGTTTTATCCGATGGGTAGTCTGGACATTGCTCGCTCGGAAACGACCACGTGCAGCGTGTCATTGTCCTGCAGCTTAGAGGAGGACACCTATGATTAGTGATCCCCGCTTTTTTCCTAGCACTGCATCAATTGAAAATACCACCTCGCCGAAGCCAGCGCCCCGACTTCCCAATACGGCACAAGAGGGTGACGTGTTCAACCTTAAAGAGGACGACCCTCAGGTTCCTAGGGACAAAGACCAACTTCAGTTTAGGACTTGTGATATCAGCGCTATAGATGTGTAAATCGCCCAGTCGGTGTTCTGGATGTGGCAACTGTGTATCTAGTGCAGATGCCTGCAGGATGTAAAAAAGGGCCGTTCAGCAAGGCCGCAGCGAGTGACAAGGCGAATCGTACTCCTGTACGTTGAGCCACGGAGCGAAGCGAGAACGAAGCTGGCGGTTGTTTTTTACATCCTGCTAGCTTTCGTGGCTGGGGACGGTAATCGTCACTGTCGCCGGGAAGAGGGCGCCAGGGTTGCGGCGGGCTTCGGACAATAAAACCTTCGGATCTTTCGTCACCTTCCCCTGAAAACTCTTATTACCATTTGTCGTGATGGTGATGGGTTTGTCCAGATCAAATAAGGATGGCGAGAGAAAGAGGGTGTATCTCTCAACGTGTCTGGTCAAGACCTCAATCTCTATCGGGGAGATGACGAGCGCTTCTAGTCGCGCAAGAATAAGCTGGTCTCCCTCTTTGACTGTCGAGTCCCATAGACTGACGGTTTTTTCCGACACCGCGTCGATGCGTGACCAGTAGAAGCGATCGAGGTGATCTCGATCGCGAAGGAGGGTAATCTCTTTTGGGACGGGGTTGCGTTTTTGGCGCACGATCCAATTCACGAGATCGGGAAGTTCTTCCTCCGGGAAAAAATGTCCACCGACCCCTGGACGCTCATGCACTTCATCATGCTCGCGGTACGACGCTGGAATGCCGAGGCGCGCGAGTTCCGTAAAGACATCGCGGGAACATTGCACTGGCATGATTGTGTCCTCGCTTCCGTGGAGTAAGTAGAGCGGAGTCATGCGGAAATTCTGGAGCAAGGGATAGAGGCCGAGGGGATAACATCCAGCCATAGGGGTCAGGGCAGCGAAACGATCTGCTTGATGGGTTCCAATGGCAAATGCCCCGACGGCACCGTTGGACATGCCGCTTAAAAAGACTCGATTAGCGTCGATGTGATATTGACGGGTAACATCGGCAAGCACGGCCTTCACGAGGGCTTCCGGTTTGCGTGTCCACCATTCGCCATTCTCGTCGATTGTTGGGCATGCCAGGAGGTGGTCTTTTCCCAGTCGCTTTGACCAACGTTGGAGATATGTTGAGCCGTTAAACCCTGCTCCGTGGAGACAGACTACCAGAGGATACGCGTGTTCAGGGTTATATCCCTCTGGCACGTACAACGCGTATCGATACAGGGCATCGCCGACCTGGAGAGGAATCCCATGCCACGGCCCCGTCGGTTTTTGCTCATACGTTCGTCCATTGGCTAGCACCTTTTCGATGGCTTCGACCGATGCCCCGGTACTGAGAATAGCGGTCAATTGCGCCTCGGCATGCTCCGGGGGCGAGGCGAGGTATGTCTGAATCAACGATTCCAGGTCTCCTCCCCACGCAGATGTTCCTGTGACGCAACACAGAAAAGTGATGATGATCATGAGAAACACGGTGCGCCGTCTGCTACGTGAAAACATATAACTCATATATCGAGGGTGTACGGGTGAGGTCAATCATGCAACATCCAATCTATTATAAAACACCCTGTGCCCTCGTTGCCTGTAATGCGTCTTGCTTTTTATGAGACACGCATCTATGGTAGCGCATTAACAGACGCGTCTTGGGTGTCCATGCCTGTGTGGGGTGGACGAAGAGGGAAATGGGTGAAATACCCATGCGGTCCCGCCGCTGTGATGGGGGACGAAACTCGGTAACGCCACTGGAAACTTAAAAGTTTCTGGGAAGGCCCGAGGAGTAGGAGGATCCCAAAGCCAGAAGACCTGCCCGAGCACGCATAACCTTTTCTCGTGGGCTAGAGAAGGTGTGAGGGTGAAGGAACTGGGTGCAATCCTCAAGATCCGTATTGGGTCTTGAGGATTTTTTTATCTTCACTCCACGAGAACTTCTCTGCCCCTATGGGCCTGTCATAATCTGACGGGTCTACACCCTTCGGAAGAAAGGGAGGAGGCATCATGTATCATTTCAATCGATTGCCACTGGTGGCAGCAATCTTTACCTCAGTATTCCTTGTCTCAACAGTAGGCCAGAGTCAGGCGCAAGATTCATCCCCTCAACAATTGGACGAAGTTGTCGTCACCGCAACCCGAACGGCTGTTCCTATCGAAAAAACGACCAGTTCCGTCACTGTCATTGATTCTAAGACGATAGAGGAAAAGCAGGCGAAGACGGTCGTCGAGGTCCTTCGGGATGTTCCTGGGCTTGATGTGCGTCAGTCAGGAGGTCTCGGAGGGCAGACATCAGTCTTTATGCGCGGGGGGAACTCCAGCCACACATTGGTGATGATCGATGGGGTACAAGTAAATAG
>JAJDBL010000457.1 GCA_029261375.1 Nitrospirales bacterium | reverse complement strand
GAAAACCCCGATAGTCCTACGAAAACCTTTATCGCGTTTTTGCTCGGGCCGAACGGCCAGCGTATTGTCCGTGAAATGGGTTATCTTTCGGTGCAATGACCCGCTGGATTCTCGGAACGGCATTCCTGGTTTCGTCATCTCTTGCCGCTATCATTCTTCTCTTCCTGATTAGCGGAAGTTTCCCAATCGTCATACAGCATGGATGGACGTTTCTCACTGGGGTGGAGTGGTCCGTCGGTGAAACCTATGGTGCCTTACCCATGATCTACGGGACGGTCATGGTGACCCTCATTGCACTCGCGGTTGCTCTTCCGCTTGGGGTTGGAACTGCGGTCATGACCTCCGAACTCGTGGGGCCACGAATGAGGCGGACGCTCAAGTCGCTGATGGAGGTACTGGCCGGGGTGCCTGGTATTGTCTACGGACTCCTGGGGATGGTGTTCGTCACCACGTGGGTGCGTGATTCGTTCAGGCTGATCGATGGGAACTGTATCTTCACGGCAGGCCTTCTCCTCGGCGTTATGATCCTGCCTACCGTGATGACCTTGTCTGAAGATGCGATCCATGCGGTGCCCGACTGGTATAGGGAGCAAGCGCGTGCGCTTGGGCTACAGAGACATGAAGTCATCATCCATGCGGTGTTTCCTCATGCGCTGCCAGGCATTTTCGGCGCGCTGCTTCTCGGCGTGAGTCGCGCCATGGGTGAGACAGTGGCCGTGATGTTGGTCATCGGAAGCCTCGATCGCCTTCCAGCTCCGCTGTATAACGTATTCGCGCCCGCGCAGAGCATCGCGTCCAAGCTTGGTCGGGAAGCCGCCGAAGCCATCGGGGTGGGGCTCCATTGGAATGCGCTCCTTGGATTAGGTCTGATTCTGTTTTTGATGGTGATCACATTGACCTGGTCAGCAGAGAAAATAGGCTGGCAGGGGAGGCTGCATCGCGCGTGATTGCGGCTCGACGGCGAACAGTGATGGGAACGTTGCTGCATATATTTGTCGGAGTCATGACCATCGTGAGTGTGACGTTGCTTGTCAGTATTGTGGCGATGATGGTCGCCAAAGGTGCCACCGCACTTACGTGGGAGTTCGTGTCGCAACCGTCGAAGTCGTTTGGGGCCGAAGGAGGAATTCGATCCCAGATCCTGGGTACATTGCTGTTAACGTTGGGTGCCGGCTTTGTGAGTCTTCCCCTTGCCTTGGGGACCGCGCTTTACCAGACAGAGTATCTCGCCCAGCGACTCAAAGCCGTGTCCATGCGTTTTATCTACGCGTTGAACGGCGTTCCAACCATTCTATTTGGACTATTCGGCTACATGGTCTTCGGCATCTATCTGGGTCTTGGGGTGTCGTGGCTGAGCGGCGTGCTGATCCTAGCTATGATGATCCTTCCCACCATGATTGTGAGTATCCGGGAAGCCATCGAGGCCATTCCTGCGCGCTATCGTGAAGCAGGCCTCGCATTAGGCATGACACAGGCACAGTTGATTCGTGCGGTGATCGTTCCGCAAAGTCTGGCGGGAATCATTACGGGAATGCTCCTGGGATTAGCCCGAGCCACCGGCGAAACCGCGGCCATTATGTTTACAGCGACGACCTTCTCTGGCGTCGACCTTCCCCAGGCCATCAATGAACCCGTCACCACCCTCCAAACACACATACTCCTCCTGTCGCAAGAAGCGATCCATTCTTCAGCGACCGACGCCGTCTGGGGAGCAGCACTCATGTTGATGGTTCTCGTGTTCTGTTTCAGTCTCGGGGCATTTGTTGTTCGATCACGCCTCCGGTTTGCAGCATGAACGTCAGAATGTGTGACATAAATGAGCGGACGATTTCTCATAAAACCCCCTCTCCCCTTGGAAGGAGAGGGAGGGGTGAGGGGGCTCCCAAACGTTGCCCGCAGCGAGCTGCGGGAATCATGCATAGAGCAGATGAATCATGCGTCGTAGCGCACTCCGCACAGATCACGAGTAACGAGACAGACCACGCATCATGAAAAACTCAACCGACGCCGCATTTATCCTGAAGGACGTGAATCTCTCCTTTGGTTCGGTCCCGATACTCTCGAACGTCAATCTGTCGATCCAGGAGCGAGGCGTCACCAGTATTATCGGACCGTCGGGAAGCGGAAAAACCACCTTGTTGCGAACATTGAACCGACTGAACGATGCGCTTCCATCATTTCAATGCACTGGATCCGTCCTGTTTCGTGGACAGAGCATTTACACAAACGGGACAGGACCAATCGACGTGCCGAGATTGCGCCAACATATTGGAATGGTGATGCAGAAGCCGTGTCTCTTCCCGACCACCATTTACAAGAACGTGGTATTTGGATTGAAGCGGTTGCAGCTGAAGCCACGATCTGACTTTTCATCAATCGTGGAAGAGACATTACAAGCTGTCTCGTTGTGGGATGAGGTCAAAGATCGTCTGCATCGTCCGGCAAATGATCTGTCTCAAGGGCAACAGCAACGGCTCGCCTTTGCGCGTGCGCTTGCATGTGAGCCAACCGCGCTGCTCTTAGATGAGCCGACGGCATCACTTGATCCGCAATCAACCCAGGCGATAGAGACACTCATCCAAGAGCTTGGAACTCGAATGCCGGTCATCCTGGTCACGCATCGCCTCGAACAAGCGAAGAGACTCTCAGAAACCGTGATTTTTCTCAGCGAGGGATGTGTGTGTGAATGGGGAGGCGTTGACGATATGTTTGCCTGTCCGAGTGAGGAAAAAACACAGCAATATCTTGCTGGACACACCCTATAGATTGTGGTAGTTTTCGACCCGGTTTTACCACCCGTCATACAGCGCGCAACCAAGCAATGAAAAGCGGGCGCGTTGAATCATTGACGTATATTTCGGCGGTGACGAACGTCTTTCGGGTCTCGAAGGATTTGATTAGAAAGAAGGGCTGTTCAAAAAGGCTGTCCAGCAAGGCCGCAGCGAGCGGTAAGGCGTATCGTACTCCTGTACGTTGAGCCGAACCGCGAAGCGAGAACGCCGCTGGCTGGCGTGTTTCAGCAGCCCGACAGGTGATGCGCCTGTAGCTCAGCTCGGATAGAGCAATGGCCTCCGAAGCCATGTGTCGGGGGTTCAAATCCCTCCAGGCGCGCCAAAGTGGGCCGTTAGCTCAGTTGGTAGAGCAGCTGACTCTTAATCAGCGGGTCGTAGGTTCGACCCCTACACGGCCCACCACTTTGGCGCTCGGTTGACGCGCGTTCGATACACTGGTCCCCGCCTCGGTCTCCCCTACAACACCTTTCAGCGGCGTTCTAAAACTAACAATCCACGCTGACGGGAGTGTCCCCTGCAGCAAGCGTTGGCTGATCGGTGCGCATGAGGCGCACCGCATCATGCATGACGAATCCATAAGAATGCCTCCAGGCATATCGGATGCTCAGGGTGGAATTGCAATGAAGGGGACACTCCCGTGGGGGACGTTCACCCCCGCGAATTCCAGTAACAGGCAGCAACAAGGCATAAAAACATCTGTGGTCCTATCACAGGGAAGTATCACAACTGCAATGCGTAATATGACACAACAAAAATTGAAAGAATTAAAATTAACTATCTAACTAATAGATTGACTAACTCCTCCGTTCGGTAGACTATCTAGCCCAGTCCCAGTCCCAGTCCCAGTCCCAGTCCCAGTCCCAGTCCCAGTCCCAGTCCCAGTCCCAGTCCCAGCTTCCAGTCCCAGCTTCCAAGCGGAAGACTATTTGATCTATGCGGTTATTCGTTTCAACGATAGAGGAAGAGTGGCATCAAGGACGTGGCCGAACCAATTAATGAATACTTCGGAACGACGCGGAGGAGACGCATCAGCAGAGGGCTGTGATGCGTCTTCATTAGGCAGATGGAGGTTTTGATGGATACAAGTGAAGTCATGATGGTTCGTTTGCCGAGGCCGACTGAGACGAGTACATGGGATCGAGTGCGTCAGCGAGTGATCTCGCTGCTCCTGATGGCGTGTCTCGTGCCGGCATTGTCGCTGGGCACGGCCAGTGACGCGCAGGCACTGCACGAGCTGAGTGGTCCAGATGACGCGCTGTGCCAACAACTCGGCACGCTCCTGCTCACCGATGGTATGACCAATCTCATCTTTGAGGGCTTGCAAACGTTCCTTGCCACACAATCGTCGGGTGGTGCTTACGCTCTCTTGGCACCGAGTGCAATTTCCAGCCTCGCCAAGGCGATTCTTGAAATGACCGTGGGCGGGATCATGGTGGACCAATGTTCGCCCATCATCGTGCCGGGAGGGTTCGATGGTCTGACGAAAGACCAGAAGCGACGGATCATCCTGGACAACTACTTCTTTCCCAAAGTGCACACTCATATCGACCCGACAATTGAGAAGGCTGTGGATAACCCGGGGGATCCATCGTCCTGCACGGCCAAAGTTGAAGTCGGCATCGATGTGGAGGGTCGCCTGCTGGATAGTGGAGAGTTTATTGATTTTGAGTACGCCTATGTGGAGCCCTTTGGCCCGGCGCCGGGCCTCATCAGCGCAGTTGCCGATCTGGATGCGGTTGAGGAGTGCGCCGGCGATCTGCTCTGTCTCAGTGTTGCCCCTCCAGCATTAACGTCGATTGTCGCACTGAAGGTCGCATTGGCGATAAACAGCTTCAGCAAATCACCGGTCGCGGTCATCGGTGGGATTGCGAACACCATTGCTAGCGCGGCTGGTAGCGACGATGTCGCTACCTTGGTTGTGGCCGCCATTGAAGCGCTCGTTGGGGGTCTTACGGACGTGGATGATGTGCGCGAACTTCTTCAACAATTCGAAACGGATCTCCTCGACCTCAGAGATGCCGGTCTTGTCATCCCTAGTCCTAGCGGGTTTCTGTTCCCGGACGGCCCATCGACGGTCAACGTGCGGTACCAGGACGACGATGGGTCTCCCACTGTTATCGCGGTCAGCCGCAGTCTTGCCAGCGTGAAATTTGATAGTGAGTCGCTGGCGGGACGAGAGATCTTCTGCCCTCAGACAAGTTGCTCCGGCAACGAGCATGTACGCCCCCCTGAGAACGTACTTGG
>JAJDBL010000456.1 GCA_029261375.1 Nitrospirales bacterium | reverse complement strand
CATACGTATCGCAAGTTACTGTGCATTGCGTTTGATCTGGCAGTATTGCGTGCACACCTCAATGAAAAATTTCCGAAATTTCTTTATCACGACGGTGTGTTTGAGTCGCTAGATAACCGAAAGAAGGAAAATCTGCTTGCGGTCATTCGCCGATACGCCGAAATCGGTATTCAGCCTATGATTACGTTGATAGACTCCGATCTTCCCGCGCGTGGCGAAAAGAACGGTCCTGTCTTTGACCAGAGCGAGATAGTATTGACGCTTCACGATGAGAACGACCAGGGCCGTCTGTTCAAGATGAAGGCGTGGTGATGTATCCGGTTACCAACTGGGTGTATCTTGCCCTTCGATTCCAAACGTCTCGATACGAGCGGCTTCAGTAGTGAATGTATCCAAGCTGTTTTGTTTGAGATCATTTTTTGCATCAGAGCATCCGATGATGATATCGAACCCTTGAGCGCCAGTTCCGATACTACTCGCGCCTTCGGTCAGGCAGTTTTGCGAAGACAATTCACAAATCTAGGACGAACGAGTCCCTACAAGGCGGCCTAGGTAGGTTTCTTTGTTCAGATAGAACCCCCTGAAGAGGGCCTCGAAGTCTTCGGATACTGACGTGCTCTGAAGTCCCGTGTCCAACAGCGCGTGTCGCCAATCCATAAGCTTCGGATATGCGGCGAGGAAATCATAACGTGTGTATTTCTCGATCAGTGCTGTGCGATGAAGCAACGGAATCCAACTGATATCGACCATGCTCAAGCCTGAGCCGTGGAAATAGGGACCGTCCTTTAACTGCCGTTCCGTCGCTTGGCATATCGGCATGAGGTCCTCCAATCGTTCTTTCAGTGTTGCCTCGTCCGGACTGCGTTGCGTGGAACATTGGACGAGATAGTTGTCGGACGCCAACCGTCCCCACGCTTTGTCTCTCGCGATGGTCAACGGGCTGCCGGTGAGCAGCGGATCACCAACGACGTCATCGATATATTCGACGATGGTGTCTGATTGAAAGAGGTGTTCCCCTTCATCCGTGATGAGGAGCGGCCCCTCCCCACCATCCGGAGAGGCGTTCATCAACCACTGTGGCCGGTTTCCGCCATCAATGTGTTCAACCTCATAGCGCGCGTTCTTTGCCTCAAGCAACACACGGACCTGTTGGACATACGGACAGATTTTTAAACTGATGAGTTTCATACGCCTGTCTCCATTGTGTGGTTTTCTGTGTTCCTCACCTATAGACGAAGGACCCTGAAAAAAGACGCAGGACGCGCGAAGAGAGGAACACGGGGAGATGGGTAGAGGGATCTGACTAGGAAATCCCCCTGCGTCCCCCTTTACGAAAGGGGGAATTCTTGATCAGGAAACTTAATGCTCAAGGCACTCTTCGAAAAACTGAATCAATTTGGCGATATCGCCTTCATCCGCCTTTTTCATCGCGGTGATGTATTGTTTGCGAACTTTGTCTCCCTGTTCCATGAGCTGGACTTGCGGCCATTGCGGTAGGGGATGATGACGGGAGTGGAAGAAAATATCTGTCATCAACCGTGCATGCCGTCCGTTCCCATTAGTGAATGGATGGATTTTCGTCAGACGGTGTTGGAGCCGTGCTGCAACTTCGAGCAGCGGCATGGTGGATGTTATGTCATTCCAATACTGAAAATCTTCAGTTAAGAGTTTTATCTGTTCTTTGATCTGATAGGGTTCGACACCAATATTCAGTGTCGCGTGACGATACTGGCCCGCCCATTCCCAGATGGTTCCGAACATATCCGCATGTACTTTGCGAATAAAAGTATCGGTAAGCCATTCGGCCCCACGTTTTTTCCTGCGTGAGCGAAAGACATGTTTGTCATATGCCCGACTGATGGCTTCTGTTTCAGCTGCGTTGCGAGCAGCGGTGGTTGTGAGATGGGTAAGAATAAGACCTGAGGTATCGCCTCCGGGTGTGGCACCTTTCGGCTTTGTTTCATCCGTCATCGTCTTTTCGCCATAGTCGTTCGCGGGGATCACGAAGTATTTCGTCTGTTCTTTTTTCTAGAAGCTTCCTGAACATCTCTTTCTCTGGAGCTTGTTCTTCCAGTGCCATCGTCCCCATCGTCTTTTTCAATCGTTTGAGTGCGGTTGATCGCGCACGGCCACGAAGTATTTCATCAAGCGGTTTCTGTGGGCGGGGTTCAACGCTGAGGTTGCAGGAAAGGCCTTTGTATATCCGTTGCAGTGTGCTGACTCGTGGATCGACTTTTCCTGATTCAATTGCCACAAGGTTGGCTTGCGTAATGTTTGCTCGCTTGGCGAGTTCAGCTTGTGTCATTCGAAGGTAGTTCCGCAGAAGACGGATCCAATCGCCAGGTGGGAGATTCTGGTCAGCGGATGATGAGCCAATTTCCAGTTTCGATAGCGCAATGTCATCTACGATCGTAGGGAGCTTCTTCATTTCATTAATATATACTGTAAACGATAACAAGTAAATACATAAAAATATTATAAACAATAATATTAAATATAAACTTAATACTGTTTACAGTACTACATAAAATATAAGCATTTGATAATATTAACTTTTTACGTAGTATTCTGATCAGTGAAGTCTCTATAGAGACATCAGAGGCATCGCTGGCAAGATGATTGGGCATATTTGAGGGACGCTCATTTAACCTCTTAGAGTTTGGTTTCTAGTGTGCGTCCGGTCAGGTTTCCGAAGTGCACGGCTCTTCCCCTAAGCTCAACCCGTCCCTGCAAGTTGCGCTAAGTGGGTTTCTTCGTTCAGGTAGAAGCCGGTGAAGATGTCCTCGAAGTCTTCTGGGACCGACGTATTCCGAAGTCCGGTGTCCAACAGCGCGTGTCGCCAATCCATGAGCTTCGGATACGCGGCGAGGAAATCATAGCGTGTGTGTTGTTCGATCAGCGCCGTTCGATGGAGCAACGGAAGCCAACTCATATCTAGCATGCTCAAACTTCGGTCGTGGAAATAGGAACCCTGCTTTAGCTGCCGTTCCGTCGCTTGGAATATCAGACCGAAATTAACAGTTCGCGACTATCACACCATCAGACTCATGATCAGCGGGTTGATCAGATTTCAGATCGACCCGCTGACACATGACTAGAACCTATCTCACAATGCCTACGCACTGTGAGATAGGTTCTAGCAAAGCAGGAGCGACTCACTAGCGGGTCAGCCAATCCGGGTTCGCGTTTACGAGCTTTTCCAGTTCGGTAAGCTGGAGCAGAAGAAGATCGGTCCGCTGATACACGTGGGCCGGAACCTTGTAGCCGGGATCCATCGACATCGCCGGCGGGTCGGTATGCTGGAGCTGTCCGTGGAGAAATGCCAATTCCGACACCAAAATAATCGATACGTCGAAGACATCACTCGCGCTTATCGTGTCGGCAGTCTCATTCACCGACTCTGGTTTGGAGACCTCAAGTTTCAAGGTCTCGATCCCTGAAGCCTCTGCGATCGCACTAATCTTTGCATATGCCTTGACCAGGAGGTCGTGAACATCAACCGGTCGCTTACCACGTTCCAATGCAGGCATTGCTGGCAACGGTGTGGCACCTGGAAATTGCTGGAGTAAGCGGGCTGCGTGATTGGTGGCCAACGTCACTTGCTGAAGCGTGTTATTGGACGAGACCCCTTGCATGAACAAGACATCAAGCTGTCTGTTGGCTTGGAGAATGACACGAAACAGGTCACTTGGCGTCACCGAGTCATCTTGCCGCTGCTCTTCGGTCTGCCCGGGAATCCCAAGTCTCCGCTTCACGACGAGGATGCGTTTGTAGGCTGTGTTTACGATCTTCCACACATGAATCGGTTGAATGTCGGGGGGGATGGTTATCTGCTGGTCGCGTGTTATGGTCCCCGTCACTTCGAAGTGCAAATGGCTCGCCTTTCGAAACAGTGTAAATGCCTGAAAGATCACCTCGCGCGGGGCGACGTTGGTCACTACCATCTCCATCCTGCGATCCTTTGGCTGACCCATTTCGACTCGGATGAGCTCAAGGTCGGCACGAAGGAGTTCGGCTCGGGCCAAGACATCCGCGGTGATGATCTTTTCACTAGAGACGGGCCGCCCGCTCACAGGATTAGGTGGGACGGCATCGACCGGGGCGTAGGCAGTCGTCTGTCCGTAGACTGCTGTTGCGCCGGCGAAAAAAAGCCCTCCAACGACGATGAACAGCAATACGGTTAGTTCTGTCCTCAGTGCCCTACTGTTCATTTGAAGGCGGCCCCCATGGCAGAGCGTGGAACCTTCACTCACGAATGAGGAATTGTCTGATCGTTGATGAGTCATTTGTCTACCCTCCTGAGTGAATATTCATGACTTCCCGGTGTCGGCTGTCTTCAATAACTTCCGAACGTAATGGGAATTCTATTGATTCCATCTGTTCCAGTATTCTGTCCCTGTGCTCGCACAACAGGAGTACAGTCACTTGGGTTGCTGCTGAGCAACCGGCGCGCGTATGGCTTTTAGTTCTGCCTCAAGCACGGCAATTCTCTCACGCAGTGGCTCCATCATCTGTTCAATCTCTGACTTGGTGAAGCGTTCGGTAATGTGCTGCCTGCAGTTCACATCCCATGACTCGACGTGGAGGCGGACCGCTCGCTCCACTCGGCCCTTGTAGTGTTTGTCTGTCACGGTCTCCAATAATGCCGAATCATCCTTCACGACTTCGGCCGTGCCCCAAATCTTGATTCGCGTCCGCGTCGTATAATCCATGAGAAACATGCAGACCTTGTTGTTCTCCGCCAAGTTGCCTACCGAAATGTACTGCCGGTTGCGGGTGAAGTCCGCAAAGGCCAGGGTATGGTCGTCGATGACTTTGAGAAATCCCGCTGGCCCGCCACGATGTTGCACATAGGGTTGCCCTTCGAACCGGCCTCACGATAGAAAATATCGAGTCCGTCTACCTTGGCGGTTTTGTGCGATGTCGTGGTCTTTGTCAGGTCAACTGGCGCGTTCATTCAATTCCTCCCTTTCTTTGTTTTTGCGTAGGGAATATGCTGAGCGGTGTGTGCTGCCCCGGGGGCACTCCCAGAATATTGTGGACTCTTTTCAAAAAAACTCAAGAACCACCATGATGGTCATTCTGGACAACGATGCCGTGAACTGTGCGGCTCATGTCCCGCAGTAGATTGCGTGTAGAGACTGGAGGGTAACGTGGAGGTGGTCTCCGTCAGTGTTAGCAGGCCGCGTTCCGTCACCATCGGCGGCAAGGAGGTCTCCACCGGGATCTTCAAAGAGCCGGCGAGTCGGCGCGTCATGGTTCGGCGCCTCAATGTCGACGGCGATGGTCAAGGCGACCTCCGCGTCCACGGGGGAGAGAACATGGCCTTGTACGCCTATCCCATGGAGCACTACCCCTTCTGGGAGGATGAACTGGGTCGCACAGACCTGCCTTGCGGCCAGTTTGGCGAGAACGTCACGGTGCGCGGCTTGACGGAAGACATGGCGCGCGTCGGCGACGTCTACCGCATCGGAGGCGCGCTGCTGCAAGTGACCCAGCCGCGCATTCCATGTTTCAAGTTAGTCCATCGCATGGACGCCGGACCCGCGTTTGTAAAGCGCTTCCTCGAGAGCCGCCGCATGGGCTTCTACTTTCGGGTGCTCGAAGAAGGCGAGGTCGGGGCCGGGGATGCCATCGAGTTGATCGAGGGCGCCGAGGAATCGGTGACCATCGCCGAGTTTATCGAGTTCACCCAGTTTCAGACGCATGACCCGGTGGGACTGCGGCGCGTGCTGGCGTCGCGCGACCTCTCGACAGGACCGAAGGGCTGGCGCGAACGCCTGGAGACGATGCTCCAGAAGGTGGAGCGTGTCTCCGCCACACAAGGGTGGGACGGATTCCGCACCTTTGTCGTGGACCGCAAGGTTCGAGAGAGCGACACGGTGACCTCCTTCTATGTGGTGTCCGAAGACGGCGGGGCGCTGCCGGGCTTTCACCCTGGACAATTCCTGACCTTCAAGCTCTACATCGAAGGCCAGGCTCGCCCGGTGATTCGCACCTACTCGCTTTCCAACAGCGCAAGCCACACAGAGTACTACCGCGTTAGCATCAAGCGCGAAGCCCCGCCGGAACCGGGACTCCCTGCAGGCATCTCGTCCACGCACTTCCACGATCAGGTGGAGGTCGGGACCCGGTTGTGCGTGCAGGCACCACGCGGCCAGTTCTACCTCGACTCTAGCACTGATACTCCCGTGGCCTTGTTGAGCGCCGGGGTAGGTCTTACTCCAATGATCAGCATGCTGAACACCATTGTTGATTCGGGCAACCAACGCCCAACGTGGTTTATTCACGGTGCGCGCAACGGCCGGGAACACGCCATGGGTGCCCATGTCCGCCACCTGGCTGCGGAGCACGACAACGTTCGCGTCCACATCAGCTACAGCCAACCGCGCGAGACGGATATCCCAGACCGTGACTACGAGAGCCGTGGTCGTATCGACGTCGATCTTCTTGAACGCATCCTGCCCGGACGTGACTTCGAGTTCTACTTGTGCGGGCCGACGCCCTTCTTGACGTCGCTCTACAACGGACTGCTGGCCTGGGGTGTTCCGGCGAATCACATCCGCTACGAGTTCTTCGGACCCGCGACCGCACTGCAACCGGAGAAGGAACGTGGGAAGCCATTGGCGCGGACGGAGACGATAACGGGAGCCATCCAGGTCAACTTCGCGCGCTCGGGGGTGGTCGCATCCTGGGACCCGTCGTCCTCCGAGAGTCTGCTCGACTTAGCCGAAGCGCAAGGGTTACGCCCCGACTTCAGCTGCCGGTCGGGAATCTGTCAGAGCTGCATGTGCAAGCTGCTCGACGGTGAAGTCGAGTATTTCCTGGAGCCCCTGGATGTGCCGGATTCGGGATGCGTGCTCATCTGCAGCGCAAAACCAAAGACCGATGTCGTCATTGACGTGTGAAACACACGAGATACGCGACGCTTCCCATCTCTCAACCACTGTCGTAGGTATTGATCTCTAGCGTGCATCCAGTCGGATACTGGGCAGTCAGCATACTGCCTTGCTCATTCTCCGTGCTCCCAGAGTCATCGCAAAGCCTGAAGACAACGCACCAATCTAGGACGAACGAGACCCTGCAAGGCGCCCTAAGTATGTTTCTTCGTTCAGGTAGAACCCGGTGAAGATGTCCTGGAAGTCTTCTGGCACTGAAGTATTCTGAAGTCCCGTGTCCAACAGCGCGTGTCGCCAATCCATGAGCTTCGGATATGCGGCGAGGAAATCATAGCGTGCGTATTGTTCGATCAGTGCTGTGCGATGGAGCAAGGGGAGCCAACTTATATCGACCATGCTTAACTCCGAACCGTGGAAATAGGGTCCCTCCTCCTTTAGCTGCCGTTCCGTCGCCTGGAATATCGGTGTGAGGTCCTCCATTCGTTCTTTCAGTGTCGCCTCGTTGGGACTGCGTTGCGTTGAACATTGGACGAGATAATTGTCGGACGCCAAACGTCCCCACGCCTTGTCTCTCGCCCTGGTCAACGGACTGCCAGTGAGCAACGGATCGCCAACGACGTCATCGATATATTCGACGATGGCGTCTGATTGAAAGAGGTGTTCCCCTTCATCGGTGATCAGGAGGGGCACCTCCCCACCGTCCGGAGAAGCGTCCATCAACCACTGTGGCCGGTCTCCGCCATCGATGTGTTCAACCGCATACCGCACGCTCTTTGCTTCAAGCAACGCACGGACCTGCTGCACATATGGACAAATTTTCATGCTTATAAGTTTCATACGCCTGCCTCCTTCGTGTGGTTCTGTTTCTACACAAGTAGACGAAGGACGCGGCAAAAAGACGCATGACGTGCGAAGAGGAGTATATGGCGTGGTGTCGACTACTCAGCTTGGGTCAGGGCACGATCGACGGTGAAGACGCCTCGATCGGTTGCGGCATAGACGAAGGTTGGCTGAAGTGGATTGACGGCGAACGCGTTGACGGTTCCCGATATGCCCACGGTCGGTTCCCAGATTGTGCCGCCATTCCCGCTTTGGAATATTCCCCGTCCACCAGTTCCGGCATACAGGATCGATGAGTCAATCGGATCAACCACAAGGGTGATAGTGAAGAAGGACAAGGGCTCGTCAGGTATCGGCAGGCCGGAGTCCTTCGGCACCCAGGTCTCACCACCATCCATGCTTTTGAACACACCGGCTCTGAATTCTGGGTTGAGTCCTCCTCCGCTACCAATGCCCACGTACAACATGCCAGGGCTGGTGGGATCGGGTACAAGTGACGTGATCATTCTTCCATCAAAGCCCAAGGAGCTCCAACTCGTTCCACTATCCGTGCTTCTGAACACCCCTCCTTGAGCACTGGAGCCATAGAGTGTCGAGGGAGTGCTTGAATCAACGACGAGGACATTCATATGATTGGATGACAACCCCGTTGTTTCGATCTGGCTCCACGTCCCGCCGCCATCCATGCTCTTGAACATACCTCCGTTTGACGCCGACCCATACACGATGGACGGCGTTGCAGGATCAACAGCAAGAATCGTCGTTGAGACGGAGAAGCCAGCGACATTCATCGCCGTCCACGTGGCTCCCTCATCCTCGGTCTTGAAGCCTCCGATATTTGTCCCCGCGTAGAGCGTCGTCGGTGTAACCGGGTCAATGACCAGGCCATTGATAAAGAGGGTGGAAAGACCCGTTGTTGTACTCTCCCAAGTATTCCCGCCATCTACGCTCTTGAACACGCCCTCGCCGTTTGTCCCTATGTAGAGCGTCATTGGATTGACCGGGTCAACGGCGATATCGCGGACATCAGGTGATGGTAATCCCGCACTGTGTGGCGTCCATGTTTCTCCTTCGTTGCCGCTTTTGTAGATTCCGCTGTTTAGGGTTCCGGCGTATACAATGGTCGGGGTCACGGGATCGACCGTCAACACGCGAACACGAGTGGTCGATAACCCGTTATTACTTTCTTCCCAGGTCTCGCCCGCATCCACGCTCTTGAAGACGCCATCGAACCACGTCCCGGCGTAGACCGTCGATGGCCTGAGCGGATCAACTGCGACGGCATTCATCGAGTGCGTCGCCTGAATCACGTTCCAGGTCACCCCCGCATCAATGCTTTTGAAGAGGCCAAACGAGGTACTGACATAGAGGGTTGTCGGAGTGTCCGGGTCGATCGCGATCGATACCTCGTGAATATCGTTCAGTTCCAGTCCGGTGTCACTCACGCTCCACGTGTCGCCGGCGTCCACGCTCTTGAAGACGCCTTCCCTACTTGCTGCATAGATTGTGGTTGGGGATATTGGATCTATTACGAGTGATTCGCCAGCGGTTTGTGTAGGGCTTGGGGTCCAGTTCTTGCCACTGTCTGTGCTTCGAAAGACACCCCGTGAGAAAGCCGCTACGTAGAGAGTATTGGGATTCTGGGGGTTGATCGCGATTGAGAACACATCGATGTTCTCTAGCGCTGACTCGCTCGCGTTCCAGTTTGTCCCTCCATTGTCACTCTTGAACATATCACCCCCTACCGGACCACATAGGGTGCAGCTTTTGACATTCTGAACCCCGGCGTAGAGTGTCGACGAAACATCCGGGTCAACGGCTAGGGAAATGACTGGTCTGGCAATCGCGTCCGTTCCAACTTGCTCCCAGGTGGTTGCCCCATCGATGCTCTTGTACACACCGGACGGAAGCGCCGCATACAACGTCGTCGGATTGGAGGGGTCAATTGCGATGGCATTAATTTTCCCACTGTTGGGGCCGATGTGCACCCAAGAACTTGATGCCTCGATGACGGGAAGCGGAACATCTATTCGGTTCTTGGATTTCAACCGATCTTTGGCAACAAACCGTAGCGTGATTGTTCTCGCCAGGTCTGTGTCAATCAGAATGTTCCCGGTGTATGTCGGTGTACGGAATTGTCCGACGGAACTTTGGTCGAGCGTCAGGATGGCCAAGAGTTCATTTTTCTGACCTCCTCGCACGTGCTTCACCTTTATCACATCGAGGTCACCGTCCTGGTCGGATACCTGGATCGATACGTCCACCATCTGTTCACCTGTCTGAAGCATGAGCGCTGGAGGATCGACCAACGGGTTCGA
>JAJDBL010000455.1 GCA_029261375.1 Nitrospirales bacterium | reverse complement strand
CCGATGAAATCAAACAACCTAAGCGACGCATGAGCCTTATCGACAATGCGGAAAATGCGCGTGTGTCAAAGCGGTTGGTGACTCTCAAGAATGATGTCCCCATTCTTGTTCCGCTTGAGCGCCTTGCTATGCGTCGCCCAGAACCAGATGTCCTGCTGCAATTCCTGGCCGAACAGGGATTCAAATCGACGATCGCGAAGGTACAGCGTCAATTGCGTGCGGAGGGGGAATCGGTGCCAGACGTCGACGGCGCGCCACCTGTCGACGCGATCCCTGACGAAACACGCTATGAACTCGTTCAAACCGTTGAGGCACTTGAAGCCTGGGTCGCTCGTGCGCACAACGTAGGGTTCGTTGCTGTTGATACGGAGACAACGTCCTTAGATGAGTCACGAGCAGAGCTGATAGGTGTCTCGATGAGTGTCGAACCCGGGAGTGCATGCTATATCCCATTGGGGCATTGTCACCCACCGTCCACTCTATTAGACGGCGAGCCCGAACCGCTCACGCAAATCCCAATGGAATCCGCATTGGCTATGCTTCGTCCACTGCTGGCCGATCTATCTGTTCTCAAAATCGGTCAAAACATCAAGTACGACATGCGCGTATTCGCGCGTTATGACGTGCAGGTGCATCCTGTCGATGACACCATGTTGTTGTCCTATGTGCTCGATGGGGGCAGCCATCGTCATGGAATGGACGCGCTTGCAGAACTCCATCTTGGGTATACGACCATCAAGTATAAAGAGGTGGTTGGGACAGGCCAATCGCAAGTGACATTTGATCAGGTTCCGTTGGACAAAGCGTTGGCGTATGCCGCTGAGGACGCCGATGTCACGCTTCGTCTGCATCGGATTCTTAAACCGCGGATCGCATTAGAACATATGACAACCGTATATGAACGGCTTGAACGTCCTCTCATTCCTGTGCTGGCTGCCATGGAGGCTGAAGGCATTCAGGCAAATAAAGATGAGCTCAAACGACTGAGCGCCGATTTCACGACACGTATGGCCGCATTGGAACAGGAAATTTATGAGCTTGCTGGCCATCCCTTCAATGTTGCGTCACCCAAACAGCTAGCAGACGTGCTATTCGGCGAGATGGGATTTGACGGGGGAAAGAAAACAAGTACTGGCGCCTACGCGACAGGTGTCGATGTGCTTGAAGGGCTCGCGGCGCAGGGACATGCACTTCCAGCGCGCGTGATTGAGTATCGTCAGATTGCGAAACTGAAAAGCACGTACTCAGATGCACTCGTCGAACAGATTAATCCCCGTACCGGTCGTATCCACACGTCGTATGCGATGGCCGGGGCCTTTACCGGTCGGCTTTCGTCGACTGATCCTAACTTGCAGAATATTCCGGTTCGAACGGAAGAGGGCAGAAAAATCAGGGCGACGTTTCGGGCTGAGGGCGACCGTCAGCTCTTGTCGCTCGATTACTCCCAGATTGAGCTACGCTTGCTCGCGTGTATTGCGAATGTAGATGCACTCAAACAAGCATTCCATGACAACATCGATATTCACGCGATGACCGCCAGTGAGATGTTTGGGGTGCCGGTGGAAGGGATGGATCCGATGGTGCGCCGGAAAGCGAAAGCCATCAATTTCGGAATCATCTATGGCATCAGCGCCTTCGGGCTTGCGCGTCAACTAAGCATTGAGCAGAGTGAAGCGGCGACCTACATCAAAGCGTACTTCGAACGTTATCCTGGAATCCTCGAGTACATGGACGCCACCAAGCAGTTTTGCCGAGATCATGGGTATGTCGAAACACTGTTTGGTCGGAGATGCCATGTGCCCGGAATCAACGATAAGAATCCAGCAACACGAGGCTTCTCAGAACGCGCCTCGATCAACGCCCCGATTCAAGGAGCGGCCGCAGACATTCTCAAACGAGCCATGATTCGAGTGCCTTCTGCATTGGAACAACATGGACTGACACACAAAGCACGAATGCTTCTGACTGTTCATGATGAATTGCTATTCGAAGTTGAAAACGATGCAATCGCGAAGACCACGGAAGTCGTGACAGAAGTGATGTCCTCTGCGGCGTTACCAACCGTTGCACTCGATGTGCCTTTGATCGTGGATTCGGGGGTAGGCAAAACATGGTCCGAAGCCCACTAACAGGATGTTGACCTAATCCCCCCTTTGGAAAAGGGGGGCAGGGGGGATTTTCTTTATGACAAAAATCGCAACATGGAACGTGAACTCAGTCAGAAAAAGACTGCCAAATCTTCTCGAGTGGCTGAAGGACGCGAGCCCCGACATCGTCTTACTCCAGGAAACAAAAGTCACGGATGACCAGTTTCCGAGCGCGGAGATCGAAGATATGGGATATCACCTCGCAGTGGCCGGTCAAAAAGGCTACAACGGGGTCGCTATTCTATCGAAGTCATCCATAGAGGTTACTCAACGTGCGCTTCCGGGTGATGAGTCCGATACGCATGCACGATATCTCGAAGCACTCATTGGAACGGTTCGAGTTGCATCGATCTACCTTCCAAATGGTAATCCCATTGGGACCGAAAAATTCGCCTATAAACTGAAGTGGATGGAGCGTTTGACCACACACTCTCGCGAGCTATTAGCGAGCGAAGAAGCCCTCGTGTTGGGAGGAGACTTCAATGTGTGTCCGACCGACGGAGATGTCTACGATCCCGTGGGCTTTGCGGATGATGCGTTGTGCCAACTCGAATCACGGGCTTGCTATCGAACCCTCTGCCATCTTGGATTGACCGACGCGTTTTGGACACTTCATCCAAACCCAGGGTCATATAGCTACTGGGATTATCAGGCGGGGAGCTGGAATAAGGATAATGGCCTCCGTATAGATTTCCTCCTGCTTTCACCCGAAGCAGCAGACCGTCTCACGGAATCGGGAATCGACAAAACGCCACGAGGAAAGGAAAATCCATCTGATCACACGCCGGTGTGGTGTATGCTTGATGATCGGTAGCGTTGGGCACAACGATAAAGTTGAAATGCGGTCAGCCTGATCTTGGCTTCTATCTCCGAACGAAAGGAGGACTAGAATGAACGGGGATCAAAGGACACCACTTCTCGAACAACTTCTCCCACCCGGCGATGTTCCAGACCAAGCGGTCCCAGACGTCGTCAGTTATCTTGCGTCGAAATACGGGGAGCCCAAGAAAACGACAGCAGGCCCCGATACCGAGAGCCTCCTGTTTGATCTTCCCGACAGAAAAATTTACGTCTATCGGACAATCTCAACTGTGGATGTGGTCGGTGGCTCTATACTCCTCCAAGCCGCCCCGCCACCCTGTCCTACGCCTGGGCCAACGGGAGCGACATTCACCCCACTCGCGACCGGGAGTGATAACTTTACGTTCCAGCCAGCCGCCGCTGCTGCGATTGCATTTGCCAAAGCGGCTGCTAGTTTTGTCGCAAATTACGGAGCGTTGAGAGCGACGATGTGTGGCGCACTCTGTCCTCCTCCATGTGGTTGCAATACTCCTTTGGCAGGTGTCCCGACAATCACACAAGTGACTACAGTGGCCAGAAGACTTCTGGGAATACCTGTTCGATGGACAATCACCGTGACCATCAACGTGACCTTCAGCGTCGTCTGTGTGTAGTGCCAGGGGTTCTATTGCCAAAACGCTCTCCAGCCTCCCTCGACTGATTCCTTCAACCGACCAAGCGTGGATGCTGTTTCAGCCTCTATGGGTGCTCGTCGATCGCCTTCGAGTTCTGATAAAACCTGCTCAACTTCCTCTGGTGCGTAGAGGTCGCGCAACATCCAGTCCGCGGCGTAGGCCACTTTTCCCTGGCCATCGATGACATACATCATGTTTGGGGTCGATTCGTACGTTTTGCTTCCGGTCTGATTCATGTGATCAATAATGACCGTTTGAGTATTCTCTGC
>JAJDBL010000454.1 GCA_029261375.1 Nitrospirales bacterium | reverse complement strand
TATGGCGTGGGATGGGCCAATCTTAACCGATAGCGGTGGATACCAGGTCATGAGCCTCTCCGCCAACTGCAAGGTGACAGATGATGGGGCTGAGTTTAAGTCACATCTTGATGGTTCTATGCATCAGATGACTCCTGAGCGATCGATGGAAATTCAGGAAGCGCTTGGTGCGGACATTGCTATGGTCTTTGACGAGTGTTTGTCATATCCGAGTGAGCCTGAGCGCGCAGAATCGTCTGTACGGCGGACAACAGCCTGGGCGCAACGGTGCCGTGATGCGCACAGCCGTGCCGATCAAGCCCTCTTTGGTATCGTTCAGGGTGCGCATTATCCGGATCTTCGGAAACAATCGGCACGCGAGATCGTGGATATTGGCTTTGATGGCTACGCCATTGGTGGGGTAAGTGTTGGTGAAGGCAAACCTCTCATGTATGAAATGGTCGAGCACGCGGTGGCGGAACTACCGAAAAATCAGCCAAGATATCTTATGGGTGTCGGACTTCCCGAAGATCTTGTAGAATGTGTCGCCCGCGGGGTCGACATGTTTGACTGCGTGGCGCCGACGAGGCATGGAAGGACGGGATGGTTGTATACCGCAACGGGACGGATTCAGATTAAGAATGCACAGCATGTCCGCAGTGAACAGCCTATTGATCCTGCGTGTACGTGCTATACGTGTCAACATTTTTCAAGGGGCTACCTCCGGCATCTCTTTATGAACAGTGAAATCTTGGGGCTTCGTTTGAATACGCTGCACAATCTGCACACGCTCACCCAACTGATGCGTGAGATCAGTGATGCGATTCATGCTGACCGACTGGATGACTTTCGTACGGCATTCTATGCTCGGCGGGGGATGAACCCAGTGGAACAAGGGGGCGATATGGGAGTAACGCGAAGTGGGGCGAACGTGAGCGACCAATGTGGGGCTCAGGCATGATGTGGGGCGATGGGATGGCATGGGCCCAAGCTGCGGGCGGGGCTGCGCCAGCTGGCCCGGGTCTGTTGGTTTCCCTTATCCCATTTGTTCTTATATTTCTGATCTTCTATTTTCTTCTGATTCGTCCTCAGCAACAACGGGCGGCGTCACACAAGTCCATGATCGAAGCGCTTAAAAAAGGCGATAAGGTCGTGACAAGCGGTGGCCTGTGGGGAACGATCACGAATATGGGGAAACAAACCGTGACGTTACAAATCGCGGAGAGTGTCAAGGTAAAGGTTGACCGAAGCCATGTGAGTCAGGTGCAGGGCGAAGAGGATGAAGAGTAGGATGGAATTCATATGAAACCAGTTCGAGGCCGTTTAATAGCGCTGGGGCTGATCGTAGTCCTGTCAGGCGCGTTTTTTCTTCCCTCCACCCCGTATTTCACCTTCCTGCCTTCGTGGTGGCAGGAGAACTTCCCAAGCAAAGGGACACGGTTGGGGTTAGATCTCCAGGGTGGAATGCACTTAGTGTTGGAAGTGCAAACTGAAAAAGCGGTTGAGATTAATCTTGATCGCACTGCGGACGGGATTCAAGGGCTGTTCGAAGAAAACGAAATTTCTGATGTCACCGCGACGCGGGTAGATGACGTCACGATGGAGATCTCCATATCGGGAGAGACAACATCTGAAGCCGCTGCCGAGATGATCGCGACGAACTACCCGCATTTGATCAATCGCGGATCAGAGGTGGAAGGAACCCTTCGGTTTGGTATCAGTGAGGTCGAAAGCGAGCGGCTGAAAGAGACGGCTGTAGAACAAGCGCTAGAGACGATCAGAAATCGTGTTGACGAGTTTGGTGTGGCGGAGCCGCTGATCCAAACGCAAGGGTTAAAAGAAATTGTGGTGCAGCTTCCAGGCATCAAGGATCCAAAGCGCGCGTTGGCGCTGATCAAGAGTACTGCCCAGCTGGAATTCAAACTGCTTGATGAAGAAAATGCGCTTGGACGCGAGCTTCCTGGATCAATTCAAGCCGGACAGGAGGCGGAGACCCTCAAAGAGTACGCAGATCGCGTTCCTGAGGGTGACGAAATCCTGTTTGAGCGACAGGTCAATTATGATTCCGGAGTCGTCACGAAAATTCCCTATTTGATCAAGAGCAAAACGGCCTTGTCCGGTGACACGCTGACAGACGCTCGAGTGCAGATCGGCGAGTTCAATGAGCCCTACGTGTCGATCACGTTTGATCGGACGGGAGCCAAGATCTTTGAGACCGTGACGGGAAACAACATTAAAAAGCGCATGGCCATTATTCTCGATGACAATGTGTATTCAGCTCCGGTGATTCAGGACAAGATTTCAGGAGGTCGCGCACAGATTACCGGTGCGTATACCACTCAGGAAGCGGCTGATCTTGCAATTGTCTTGCGAGCTGGAGCGTTGCCTGCGCCGGTTGCAGTCATTCAGAACTTGACCGTTGGCCCATCGCTTGGACGTGATTCAATTGAAAAAGGCGCCACCTCGATGGCCGTTGCCGCGTTTCTGGTGGTCTTGTTCATGATCTATTACTACCGGATTTCTGGTCTCATCGCAGACTTTGCCTTAGTGTTGAATGTGGTGGGCCTGATTGGAGCATTAGGCGGGCTTGAAGCCACCCTGACGCTCCCTGGAATCGCTGGGATTATTCTGACGATCGGGATGGGCGTCGACTCGAACGTGCTCATCTTTGAGCGTATACGTGAGGAGCTTCGTCTTGAAAAACCAGTACGGTTAGCCATCGATGCAGGGTACAACAAGGCGCTGCTGACCATTGTGGATGCTCACGTGACAACACTGATCACGGGATTTGCCTTGTTTGTGTTCGGTACGGGTCCCATTAAAGGGTTTGCAGTCACGCTGTGCTTGGGTATCGGAATCAACTTGTTTACGGCACTCGTTGGGACAAAAGTTGTATTCGACATCGGAAATAACCGTTGGAGATTCAAACGCTTAAGTATCTGAGCCTGAGCTCTAAACTCTGTTGCAATGTCAGTCGATTGATTCTTGCTGGTGACTGACCGCTGAACGCTTACGTGGAGGATGTGTGGTAGAGATAGTTGGAAAAACTAATTTCGATTTCATGGGCAAGCGCAACGTAACCTTTATGGTGTCTGGCGTCATGGTGCTGTTGGGACTGTTTGCGTTGTTTCAGATCGGCTGGGGGACCGCAAACCTAGGAATCGATTTTGCCGGTGGGACTGCGGTGCAGCTGAGATTCGACAATCCAATGCCTATCGATCAAGCACGCGCTGCCCTTGAAAGGGGTGGGGTAAAGGGTGCGGATCTTCAAGAAATTGTGAGCGAGAACAAGCTCATGATTCGCGTGAAAGAGTCAACGACGATTGAGGAAGAGGTGGCTGACCAAATTGTCACCGTCTTCGCGGAGTCGTGTGTGGAGAATAAGTTTGTTGTCGATTCGAGTGTGGAAATCGGGCCGACCATTGGGAAGAAGCTGCAAAGTGATGCGCTAGTGGCAATCTTTATCTCCATGGTAGGGATTATCATGTACGTCGCGGCGAGGTTTGAGTATCGTTTCGGGTTTGCGGCAGCCGCCGCGACCTTCCACGATGTGTTAGTGGTGTTGGGGATTTTCTATATTCTCGACAAGGAGATTACGCTGCTTGTCGTTACCGCGTTATTGACGCTGGCGGGGTATTCGTTGACGGATACCGTAGTGGTGTTTGACCGAATCCGGGAAAACCTACGGCTTCGCCGACGACAGCCGATCCAAGAGGTCATCAATTCCGGAATCAATCAAGTATTGAGTCGAACGGTGATTACCACGCTGACTATTGTC
>JAJDBL010000453.1 GCA_029261375.1 Nitrospirales bacterium | reverse complement strand
CAGAGACTCTAGCGCCCAGCCCATAGACCGTCTCGGTGGGAAAGGCTACGACTCCGCCGTGTTGAAGGATCTCAGCGGCTTGTTGTATTTGGTTCAGGTCAAACATGTGGCGAGGGTCAGTAGTCAGTCTTCAGAAGCCAGAATATAGGAGTTAGAAGTTTGCATAGGGGTTCTCGAGGCTAGGTCGCGGAAATGTTTCTTCATTCTGAACACTGAATTCTATATTCTGGCTACTTCTCCGTCATTTTGCCCATGTTGGAAGGTGTTCTGGGGAAATAGATAGTAGAGGAATTCCCCAAAGAAGCGTGATGACCGTGATCAGAATAATGCCCATAAGATTGATGACGAATCCATAGAGAACCATTTTCCTGATCGGGATTCGTCCTGTTGAGAAGACGATTGCATTCGGCAGCGTCGCGACAGGAAGCATGAACGCACATGACGCGGCTAGGGTTGCAGGAATCATGAGTAACAGTGGGTTGAGCTGAAGTCCGATCGCTGTATCGGCCATGATGGGCATAAGGATAGCTGTTGTGGCGGTATTTGAGGTAATTTCTGTCAAGAATGTCATGCTCGCTACCACTCCGCCCACCAGTAATGGCGTCGATAACGTTGTGGCTTGCTGCATTTGCTGACCGATCCATACAGACAGGCCAGACACATCGAATCCTTTTGCGATGGCGAGCCCTCCGCCAAACAAGAGGAGCATCCCCCACGGAATTCGGTTGGCATATTCCCAATCAAGCAATGGTTTCGATTCCCCATTGTCGCGAATCCGAATTGCAAAACAGAGTGCAACCATACACAGCACCACGGTTGCGTCCGTCACGTATTTTTCGATGGGAAGATTCTGAAAGACGTCAAAGAACAGCAAGAGTTGTGACCAGCCTGGAATCTCCCAGCCGCCTGACAGTGGGATTGGTTTTCGAAAGATCCAAAGAAACGCGGTTGTGATGACAATGCGACGGATCCATTGTTCTCCGAGGGTCATCGGTCCCAACGCGGCGAGTTCGGTGCGGACAACGTCGATGCCCGATCCCCCTGCGGCGTGTGCTGAGGGAAGGGGTGTGAGCACCCAGACGAACATTGCCCACATTGCGGGGATGAAGATGAGTACGATGGGGAGGGCCATAAGTGACCACGTCGTAAACGTGATATCCGGTGCCATCGCAAAGCGTTCAGCAAATTGTCCCGCAAAAATGAGGTTGGGTGGTGTTCCGATCAGCGTACCCATTCCCCCGACGTTCGCCGCATAGGCAATCCCCAGCAGCAAACAGATCGAGAAGTTCTGAAACCAAGGAGGCCCAGCGGATTCTCCGGTTTTCCATGAGTCGTGCAATTGGCTGAGGAGTGCCATGGCAACGGGAAGCAGCATCAACGTTGTGGCTGTGTTGCTGATCCACATTGACAGAAACGCCGCGGAGACCATGCAGCCAAGGACGATTTGTCTCGGGTTGACGCCGATCCACGACATGATGTGGAGCGCGATGCGCTTGTGCAGGTTCCACTTTTCGATTCCTTGCGCTAAAAACAGTCCCCCCATCAACAGGAATATGAGGTCGTGCGCATACGCTTTGATCGCATCTTGGCTGGTCATGATGCCAAGTATTGGCAAGAGCACAGCGGGAAGAAGTGATGTCATCGGAATGGGCAAAGCCTCTGTAATCCACCAAATTCCCACCAGTGCTGTGATGGCGAGTACTCTCTGAGCTTCGGGGGGCATTGTTGAACTGACAGGCCAAAACAAGAGGGCGAAAAAAAACGCGATTCCCGTCCAGAGACCAATGCGATTCACGGTCATATGGTTGGCTCGTGCAGCGTCCAGGGTTGTGCGTTTGTGTAGAAAGAGCACGATGAACGCGTTCTTGACGGGGTACAGGGATTCCGCAATAATGGCCGTCTTTTACCGATGCGGTTTGCCACCTCTTGATACGTCCTGTCAAAGATAGTCTCATTCTCATGACTGCGCTGTTCTGTCTCAGCGCGACCCCGGTTTGTGCAGAATTTCTCGACGAACCGGCACCCGGCCTGCCGCTCTATACGAATATCCCGACTGCGTACATGTTGAAGAAAGGACAATTTGAAGGGAGTGCTTTTTACCGGACGATCAATAATGTCGTCGATGTGTTCAATTTTAAAGAATCCGTCGTTCCTGGAAATGAGAATATCGGAACCCGGGGAGATTATCATGGTCTTCAAGGAATCTTCCACTTTGGTGTGTGGGATGGGCTTCAAGTGTCGTATGCACCAGAGAAACGATATCTCGATGCGGGATTGTCTACTGGGGATCTCGAATATACCAGCCATGATGTCATGTTGAAACAAAAGGTTCTTACGGAAGACTCGTGGTATCCCACGATTTCGCTTGGGGCGTTTTACCGGGGCAATCGTGCTCAGAACATTTCACGCACGTTTACCTCGGTGTCAGGAAGTTTCCTAGGCATTTCCATTCCACCGACGACGCTAGCTGATCCAGCGACAATCTCGTTCGGGGGCATAGAGGATGATTCTTTTGGTGCTAGCCTGTTCGCTAGTAAGACCTTCTCTCCTCGATGGAGTGTGCACGGGATGGCAGAGTATTCAAGAAACAATGTCAATTCTGAGACGGGGATTGAGGTTGGAAGCTTGGACGTTGATCTTCTGACGGATTTTTCCAACATTCTCGAGACGTCAAACTATAACTCGAATACGTTCGCGTTTGGGGTTGGTGGCGTCTTTCAGATCACGCCGAAAATCATGCTCAGCGCTGATTATAAACGGATTCAAGTGAGTCGATCCGATGAATCGGAGAAACCCGCAACCGCGTTCAACTCCAACAACGTCATCTCATGGCAGATCAGCTATCTTCCAACCTCTTGGTTTGCCTTGACCGCAACTGGCACCTATTTCACCAACCAGTTTCTCGGGGAGATCCCCTCGCTCTACAATGCCCGTACTGCAAGCCGCTTCGACAAGGACTATGGCTACATTGGATTCGGGATCACCATCTTCCACGATTTCGCGTCTACTCTATTCTCTGGGGAACGCTTCTAGCCGCCTGAGAACGCCGCTGGTGGCCTTTTTCAGCCTCCTGTTCCGTTTGACACCATTTGAAGGGCTCTCCTATAGTGGACCGCATGGCGACACGTTTTCCTTCAGTTGATGAGATCATCGCAGAGATTCGGGACGGCAAGATGGTCATCCTGATCGATGACGAAGATCGAGAAAATGAGGGGGATCTTGTTCTGGCCGCAGAGAAGACGACTCCTGATGCAATCAACTTTATGGCAAAGTACGGGCGAGGCCTGATTTGCCTTGCGGTGACGCCTGACCACGCTGAGGCTCTTGAATTGACCCCGATGGTCGCCAAGAATACGGCACCGCTTGGGACAGCGTTTACTGTGTCAATTGATGCGCGTGACGGGGTAACGACCGGGATTTCTGCGCAAGACAGAGCCGTCACTATCTTGAAGGCTATTCACCCAGATTCTCGACCTTCTGACTTGGTGAAACCAGGGCATATCTTTCCCTTGCGAGCAGATCATGGTGGAGTCCTCAAACGAGCAGGCCAAACTGAAGGGTCGGTAGATTTAGCCCGCCTAAGTGGATTGCATGCGTCCGGCGTGATTTGTGAAATTATGAATGATGATGGAACGATGGCGCGACTGCCTGAGCTCGTAGCATTTGCCGAGCACCACGATCTCTCCGTGGTGACCATTAAGGATATCATCAAGTATCGGATGGAACGCGAGCGTTTCGTGCGACAAGTCGCGGACGCGGCGCTGCCGACCGCATTCGGTGATTTTCGTGCGGTCGTGTTCGAGAATGATCTGGACGGCACCTCCCATCTTGCCCTGGTCAAAGGGCACCCAAAGGATAAGAAAGAAGTTCTTGTTCGTGTCCACTCTGGCTGTGTGACATCAGATGTGTTGACCTCGCTGCGATGTGACTGCCGTGAGCAATTGCATGCCGCGATGGACGCGATCGATAAGGAAGGGACGGGAGTCCTGGTCTATCTCAACCAAGAGGGTCGAGGGATCGGCCTTTCCAACAAGATTCGCGCATATGCCCTTCAAGATGAAGGAGCCGATACGGTCGATGCAAATCTGAAACTTGGTCTCAAGGCAGACCTGAGAGATTATGGTGTCGGCGCGCAGATACTGGCTCATTTCGGGCTTCAACAGATTCGCTTGTTGACAAACAATCCTCGAAAAATTGTGGGCATAGAAGGATATGGACTGGAAGTGGTTGAGCGGGTCCCGATCGAAATCACCCCCCATGCTACCAATGTGAATTATCTCAGAACGAAGAAGAACAAGCTTGGCCATCTTCTTCATCGTGTCTAGTAGCGTGTTGAAAAAGGCCGCCAGCTTTGTTCTCGCTTCACTCAGGACCTCAACATACACAACATACGTCTCGGCCCGTCGCTCGCTGCGGCCGCGCTGGGCGACCTTTTTCAACGCGTTCTTGACGAACCTTGATATCGCGCTGCGCGGAGTAGAGCAACGTCATCGCGAACGGACTTGGCTTTTCCAACATTCCGCTCGGACCCCAATCACCATCCCCGTTGTTTTCTACTGATGGATTCCGCCACACCAGCCGAAGGTCTACACTTCGGTGTGGTGCAAAGCACATTCAACACTGCTGTCACGTCCCGCTTGTTGTCCGGGGCGATCGATGCGCTGAAGCGCGCGGGCGTCAACGATGATGATGTCACTGTTGTGAAGCTCCCTGGCGCGTTCGAGATTCCTCTTGTCGCTCAGAAATTGGCGACGTCGGGTCGCTATGATGCGATCATCTGTCTGGGGGCTGTTATTCGCGGAGACACTCCACATTTTGACTACATTAGCGCAGAGGTCGCGCGGGGAGTTGGACAGGTCGCATTATCGTCAGGAGTGCCCGTGATTTTTGGAGTTCTCACGACTGACACGCTGGATCAAGCCAATGCGCGGTCAGTGGAGGGGGGACGAAACAAAGGGTTCGAAGCCGGAGTTGCGGCGGTCGAGATGGCGCAGCTGCATGCGCGTCTTGCGTAGGGTATTGGGATATCTCAATGGGGACACGACGAACCGCGCGAACGCTGGCTCTCCAAGTGCTGTACCGCTGGAATCTTCAACAGGATGTCACGATTCAAGCATGGGAAAATTGGGTGGTGGGTGATGCTGACCCTTCAGCCGTGGCGTTTGCCAAGATGCTCGTTGATGGCGTGATTGCCCACCGCGAATCTGTCGATGCGCTCATTTCGAAACACACACGGAACTGGGCGGTGGACCGTCTTTCTATGGTTGATCGAAACGTCTTGCGGATTGGGATTTTCGAGTTGATGTACTGCGATGATATCCCTTCGGCGGTCACTATCAATGAGGCGATCGAGGTTGCGAAGCAGTTTGGGGATGATGATTCCGGAAGCTTCGTGAATGGGGTGCTTGATGCATTGGCAAAGAGTGGTAGCACGCTACAGGAGGCTAAATGAGTGACGGGGTATTGACCGCGAGGGTGCATATCACACTGAAATCAGGGGTGGTAGATCCGCAGGGGAACGCCATCGATCAGGCGTTGAATGCGCTCGGGTTTTCCTCGATTGCTGGGGTGCGTATTGGAAGGACCGTCGATGTGGATCTTTCCGGCCGAAC
>JAJDBL010000452.1 GCA_029261375.1 Nitrospirales bacterium | reverse complement strand
GAAGGGTTCATCCGATTGGCGACTCGACTCAATGCCGCTGGGCACCTCGTCATCCTCATTGGCGATGGCCGGAAGAATGGCCGATTCTATCCCGTGCACAGTGACATCATTGGCTGGAACATTCTCCCCCTTGATGCCGTGTTGATTAAAGATGGGATGCATCATCGGCGGGCGCGTCATTTCCAGTATGGCCCCACGCCGTTTATTCCAACGGTCCATGAGTATGTTCTGATCTTCAAGGCTGCGTCATCGCCTGACGCAAGCGTGAAGGGACAAACGGATACGGCGCAGAGATCATCCGAAAAGGCACCCGCGTGACCCGTTCATCTCAATCACCTGTCACCCCGTTATCTATCTCGAGGGGGGATGCTGATGGTGAGCGCAGCCATGAGAATTCAGGCGGTCGGTTAGCGCCACGTCTTGTCTCACAACGTGAAGCGGCCGCGTACCTCGGGATCTCGTACTGGACGCTTCGTGACTTAGTCTTTAAGCGGGAGATTCCATCGCTCAGAATTGGGCGGCGGTTGCTGCTTGATCTTCGAGATCTCGAGGCGTTTATCAGTCAGGCGAAAACCCTAACGGGTTGACATTGAGGTGGAATGGAGCGATCCCTAATGTCGGGAGGGGAGACGGATGGGCCGAGTCTATCGGCGAGGAGCAACCTGGTGGGTGCAGTACTACGTCCGCGGCCAACTGTTTCGGGAGAGTGCGCGGTCGGCGCTCAAGTCAGCTGCGATTGGTCTCCTCAAAGTACGCGAAGGGGAGGGGGCGCATGGGCGCCTCCCCAATCTCCACGCCGAGCACACGACATTTTCCGACCTGGCCGCACTGTATCTTCAGGACTATGAGGTCAACAAGAAAAAAAGTGTGGTCCGGGCACGCCAACTCGTGGCGCATCTCCGACGACGCTTCGCACGACTGCGTGCCACGGGCATCACCAGCCAACGTATCAGGGACTATATCCAACACCGCCAATCTGCGGGTGCGGCCAATGGCACGATCAATCGGGAACTGAGTGCCCTCCGACGAATGTTTCGGTTAGCGGCTAACGAGACGCCACCGTTGGTCGATGCGGTCCCGCAGATCACATTGCTTGAGGAGCAGAATGTCCGAACCGGGTTTGTTACGGAGAGAGATTATCACGCACTGTCTGCTGGACTTCCTGCTCACATTCAGGTGCCGTTTGTTCTCGCCTATTGGACGGGGATGCGAGCCGGAGAAATCCTTGGACTTCGATGGGATCAGATCGATCTCGATATGGGATGTGTCCGATTAGAACCCGGGACGACGAAGAATAGCCGCGCGCGTCATATCCCCTTTGTCACGCTCACGATTGATCTCTTGCGGGAGTGGAAGTCCGAAACGCTCTCGCGCTATCCGGACTGTGCATGGGTGTGTCATTTCCGTGGACAGAGACTCCGACGGATTCCATTACGGACGTGGAGAAAGGTCTGTGCTGAGGTTGGGGTCTCCGGAACAGTGTTTCATGACACCCGACGGTCGGGGGTGCGGACGTTGGTGCGGGCAGGCATTCCTGAACGCGTGGCGATGGAGATTTCCGGCCATCGGACCCGGTCGGTGTTCGATCGGTATAACATTGTGAGTGGTCACGATCTCCAGCAGGCAAAGCGGTTGTTGGAGCGCGTGAGCACAACGGTGAGCACAATGGGTCTACGCCAACGAAGGGACGGGACGCTAAGTGATTGAAAAGATTGGCGCCCCCGAGAGGAATCGAACCTCCGGCACGCGGTTTAGGAAACCACTGCTCTATCCGACTGAGCTACGGGGGCTACCAATGCGTTTCTGCATGTCGAGAAGGTGCCTGCTATTGGCGAGCTAGTTTACCATAAAAGATGATATGGCTATCGTGGTCGGTTTCACCGGATGTCTTGGAAGAATGCTCGCGGTGAGTAGGGTAAGCGGAAGTTCATATGCAGCATGATTAAGACTACGCGAAGGAAGCTGCGCCAGATTCCTACTTTGAGGAATTTTCGTGCATCGGTCACTATGGGTGGTGAAAGAAGCAATGGCGTCGTTACGCGGTTAAGTTTCTTTGAGAATGCTGCGTCTTCGAGATAGGGTAGATCTGGAAACCCATCGAGTTGTTCGAACAGCGATCGCCGAACGAACATCGCTTGATCTCCGTAAATCGTGCGTGATGTTCTGCAACGGAGGTTGTCGAGTTGTGAGACTAAACGCAGTCGCCAGTCATCTCCGGAAAACTGATGGTAAAATCCTCCGGCTTGGATTGCAGGATTTGCCTCCATCACATTGAGTCGACTCAATGCGCCGTTCGGCAATCGCGTATCGGCATGAAGGAAGAGTAACCACTCACCCTTGGCGTGCGCAGCACCCGCGTTCATCTGAGATGCACGGCCTTTTGTTGTGGTGACCAACTGGACGCGAGGTGTCGTGTTGAAGATCTCACGGGTGCGATCTTCACTTCCCCCATCTACTCCAATCACTTCATAGGTGCCCAGCTGGCCAAGAAGATTCGAGAGAGTAAGCGGAAGCGCTATCTCCTCGTTGTATGTTGGGATAACGACAGAGACCATCGCGGCACGATAGTTAGGTCAGGAGCTTCGAGTCAACTACCGGATAGCCGAGTAGGGAAAGATGCGATGGAGACAGCACGATTAGGGTTCGGTACTGCCTCCATGCCCGAGATCGTCTGATTCCTAAAATTCGTATCCTAATGTAAAGAGGTATTGGGTATCGGTTTTTTGAAAGCCTGGTGCTGGGGTGTTGTCCAATCGCCAGTTAACCTGTGTCGAAGCGATGAAGTTTTTGAACAGGGTAAATCTCAGTCCTTGTTCTGTGCTGAGGTACAAGTCGTTGATGTCCTCG
>JAJDBL010000451.1 GCA_029261375.1 Nitrospirales bacterium | reverse complement strand
CTCCGCTTTGCGATCTCGCGAGCGACTCGCTCGTCTTTGACAGAGAGAAACACGTCACCGGATTGGGGGACCATCGGGATGCCGATCACTTCCACTGGCATCGAGGCGGTGACCTCGCTGACCTTTCGGCCTTCGTCATTCTGAAGCGCACGTACGCGGCCAGTGTGTGCTCCGACAAGGAACGTGTCGCCGAGCCTCAACGTTCCCGTCTGGACGAGCACGGTCGCGACAGGTCCTCTTCCTCGGTCAAGTTTCGCCTCGATCACGACACCCTTAGCCAATCGCTTTGGATTTGCTTTGAGTTCAAGAACTTCAGCTTGTAAGAGGATAAGTTCTAACAGGTTGTCGATGCCAGTCCCCACTTTCGCGGAAACCTCGGCGTAGATCGTCTGCCCCCCCCAGCTTTCCGGGATGAAGCTATGCTCCGCCAAAATACTCTTGATGCGCTCTGGGTTCGCCTCAGGCTGGTCAATTTTGTTGATGACCACGATGATTGGGGTATTCGCGGCTTTCGCATGATTGACCGCTTCAAGGGTTTGTGACATCACCCCATCATCAGCCGCTACAACGAGCAGGACGAGGTCGGCGACTTTCACGCCTCGTGCTCGTATTGCAGTAAAGGCTTCATGTCCGGGGGTATCCAGAAAGCAGAGGGCCTTATCGCCAACCTTCGTTGTATAGGCGCCAATGCGCTGGGTAATCCCCCCAGCCTCAGAATCGATGACTTTGGTCTTGCGTATGGCGTCAAGCAAGGAGGTTTTACCATGGTCAACGTGGCCCATAATTGTAATCACTGGTGGACGAGGCACGAGGTTTTCTGGGAGATCTTCGGGGTCCTTAAGCAACTCTTCTTGAGGCTGCTCTGTGGATATCTCTACTTTGAGGCCAAAGTATTCAGCGATGAGGACGGCGGCGTCTGGATCGATCGGTTGATTGAGGGTCAACATAAGTCCTGAGTCCATCAGTTTACGTATGACATCGGTGGGCTTGTGCCCAATGGCTTCAGCGTAGCCCTTGACCGTGAGGCCGTCAGGGAGTTTGATCGTTTTCTTTCTGGGCCGTGTCACATCGGTTGGGCTCGTTGATGAGGTATGTCGCACGCGTTCGTCCCGCCGGAGGGACGGAAGTGCCCGGAGGTCTTTCCAGCGGGTGGTATCTTCTCGCGCAGTATCCTTGGCCTTTGCGGCAAGCTCAGGCTTTGGGGGTAGGGCTTGAGGTGCTGGCGTTGTGGGAGCATTCACTGTCAAACCCTCTGGATTTGAAAGAGCCAATCCCTGCTTTTTCGGAAGAGGGACATCCGATACCTTGTCAGAATGAGCGGGAGGCGGCACGGACTGAAGGGGGGCCTCTGAGACGATACTAGTGGCGGTCGATGGTGCGTCGTTTTCCAGAGTTGTTGTGGTCAATGGGGGTGTCGAGGCTCCTGAAACCTGGGAAACAGGTGCGCCAGGCTGAACCTGTGCTGGTTGTTCCGCGACGGGCGATGTGGGTTCCGGCGGATGGTCAGTATGGATGTCCCCCTCTGGAACAGTGGAAGTGGCTGATGGTGCCGGCAGGGGTGACGTCTCTGACGAGACCGATGCGGGGTCCTCAGCTTTCTTCCGTTTAACGAGCACCCGCTTTTTCTCAGGTGCTTCAGCGGATGCTGTAACCGGTCTGAGTGTTGGCCGCCGTGTCGAGGTTGTTGGTGTTGCGACAGGGGTAGCCTTTAGCAGTTGCTGTACCGTGGTCTCATCAATGGAACTCATGTGGCTCAGTCCTGGATGTCCCATCTTGTCAAGGGTTTGCACGAGGTCTTTACTCGGTACCCCGAGCTGTTTTGCTAGTTCAAATACACGCATGGTATTCCTCAGAAACCGCGGCGAAATCGCTCGATCTTAGGTGTTTTTGTCACTATCGTGATCTGTTTCTGGGACCGTAGGGGAGGATGGGTCGGTTGTCGTATCGGTATTGACGACTGGAGTTTCTGGTGATGCCTCGTCCAGAGTGTCGGCGGTCGTGATCTCAGGTGATTGGTCCGGGTCAGATTCGGAATCAGGCGTTTCCTGGACGATAGGGCCAGGGCCGTCCTGCTCTCGCTCAAGTTTTTCTTTCTCGTACTCCATCAAACCGATGATGTCTATTTTCCATCCGGTGAGCTTCGCAGCCAAACGAACATTCTGGCCATTCTTCCCGATCGCAAGTGACAGCTGTTGATCGGATACGACCACAAGCGCCGATTTCTTTTCTTCATCGACTCCAACTTTCTCGATAGAGGTTGGGTTGAGTGCTTCTGCAATGAAGATGCGAGGGTCTGAGGTCCACGTGATGATGTCTATTTTTTCGCCTCGAAGCTCTCGTACTACGGCTTGTACCCGGGATCCTTTTACGCCAACACAGGCCCCGACTGGGTCAACGGCACGATCGTGAGAGATCACAGCAATCTTGGTGCGGTCGCCGGGCTCTCGGACCAACCCCCGAATCTCAACGATTTTCTCTGCGATTTCAGGGACTTCTAGCTCAAAGAGCTTCGCCACGAAGTTTGGATGGGCTCGCGAGAGAATAACTTGGACATCTTTTGGCGTGCGTTTTACCTGATACAGGTAGGCCTTAATTCGATCGCCCCGTCGATAACTCTCACGTGGGATCTGTTCCGACATTGGTAACACCGCTTCGGTCTTACCAAGATCAATGAGGTAATTTCGACGGTCCTGGCCTAGAATAATGCCGTTGACAAGTGTGCCTTCGCGAGCAGAGTAATCGCGCTGAATGATTTCCCATTCCGCTTCGCGAACCTTCTGGAATATAATCTGTTTGGCGGTTTGCGCCGCGATACGCCCAAAATCGTCGATTTCGATCAACGATCCAATTTCGTCACCCATCTCGGCCTCGCTGTCGACCTTCTGAGCCTCCTCAAGAAGGAGCTCAGAGCGAGGGTTCACGACCACATCGACAATGGTTTTGAGTGAGATTACCTCAATTTTGCCTGTTTCGCGATTCAGCGAGACCTCGATATTTTCCGCCAAGCCGTACCGCTTTTTTGCGGCACTAACCAGCGCGGATTCGACCGCTGAGATAATCTGCTCGCTTGGTATCCCTTTTTCTCGGCCGATCTGCTCAATGACGGTGATGAGCTCACGGCCAATCGGTTTGACTTCTGTCTTATTTTTCGCAGTTTTAGCAGCCATGTTCCTGACGGATTATGAAGGTATAAAATACCCCTATTATATTGGCTTTAATTGGCTCCCCGCATAGCGGAGACCTCAACTCAGTGCAAAAAAAAAGGGCCACTGCCCATTTCAGCAGCGGAGTGTACGACATTTAGGGTGAGAAAACAACCCGCGAGCGTGTCTGTGGTATGCTTAAAAGGCCATCTGGGGGATGAAATACGGCAGTTCGGACCATTGACATCCGGGCGACCCACCCATACTATTTTAATTGCGGAGGAGCCAGGTTTCTAGCAATGCTCACGTGTTCCCCGAGCCTCATCGCATCGGGGAGGAAATGGCCTATCGTCTGTCCGAGTAGGTGTGGGCCTTTTTCGTTGTTGCCAATACAGATAAGAGGGAGGTACACTTTACAGCTATGAAGCCATACCGTGTTTTGCCCGGCCCAGAGGAGTTCCTTCCGCCATCTGCGGCATCAATGGGGATTAGGTTGCCTGATCCCGGAGAAGGACATATTGAAGGCAGGATCGTCCCTGAAGAGGAGGCGATGGAACGTGCCGCGCAAGTCTTTCTCCGCGCAAAGGTTCCAACAATTTTCCCTGGTCCTTTGGTGTTATGGAACTGGAATGAGAAGGCGGCCAAAAAGGCCACTGCGATTCAGCATCTCTATAACACGCTTCGTGAGTCTGTCTCGAATGGGGCGCAGCCGATGCTTATTCCGATGGCGGATTATCGTCCCAAGTATCCGAAAATTAACCCCGAAGTCGAAATCAATCCGAATCATCCCAATCTCCCCATTTGGCACAATAAAATTGACGCATGTATGTTTGTTGGTGTGCATTGCCATCAGGCGAACCTCTCACTAAAAATCATTCGCGGAGGTACTGATTGTTTCACCGTCGCGATGTGCGCTCAGGCTGGGCATGAGGATGCAAATCTCTCCTTTCGAGATGCGTCACCGGAAAAGATTATGAATTTTGCCAGCTGGATCAAAAAATTAAAGGGAACGGTATAGCAGCGCGACATCGCGATACCCTATCGCACGAAGGAGGACGAGGATATGGCAAATAACTCGGTCATAGGC
>JAJDBL010000450.1 GCA_029261375.1 Nitrospirales bacterium | reverse complement strand
CCTTCATACCAATATGCCCACTCGTCATCGGTCAAGTAGCTCTTCGAGAGGTGTGGGGTCGAAATGTAATATCCCTGACGGGCGATGAACGCCCCGGCCCACCCCGAGAGCCACCAGTTCATATACTCATACGCGGCATCTTTGGTGGGGCCCTCCGTGCGTGACGACAGGCACATCACGCCATGCCACGCACGATACCCCTCTTTCGGAGCAGCGTAGACGCATGGAATCCCTCGTCCATTCAACGCCGAGACACCCGGAGAGAACATACTCTCAACCACCACCTCGCCGCGTTGCATTAAGTCAACAGACTGCGGGACAGAGCTCCATACACCGCGAAACTGACCCCGTTTTTTGAGTTCGATCATCAATTCAAACAGCCGATCAAGCTCCTTCCTGGTCATATTCCCCATATCTTGAAACGTCATGTGACCGACAGCCTCCGCAGCTAACGCGGCGTCGAACAGACCAATCGTTGGCGCATTCACCAACGCGACTTTGCCACGATACTGTTCATCAAAGAGCCATCCCCAACTTTCAGTTTTGTATGGTTCGCCCTTTGGAATAACATTGGCGTTGTATCCAATCGAGTCGACGTTGTGGACATAGGGGAGAAAACTGATGGCATTGGTCGCTTGTGAACCTAAGGTCTGATTGGCCTGTGCATAGAGCAGCTTATACGGAGCATCACCCAATCCATACGACGCCTCATTGGTGAGTTTCCCAGTCTTCGTGAGATTATTCACCTCCGGCCAGTACCTGAGACGTTGAAGCTCAATGGGCTGAATTGCATCGGCATGCCACAAGACGTTGATACTATTTGACCACTGCTCATAGAGATCAAATGATTCGGGGCGGGTTGAAGCTTTGTGCAGCACTGCAGCACTGCCACGTGGTTCGAAGGTAATGGTAATCCCAAGATCCTTTTCGGCCTGTTGACGAAGCGCCTCCTGAAGGGTGACATGGGTCCCGAGCACATGCAGCTCAAACGTCTTCCGTGCAAACACCGTCGGCCCACTTCCAAGCACGGCTGCACCAGTCACAAACTGCGCCGCGTTCTTCAGCACATCACGACGACTCACACGGTGAGCGTGCGTCTTATTCTTCAGCTTCATTCCGCGAATGCCCCCTCCTCTGGTGGACGCCTGAACCCTTCAATCCCCTACTCGGGCACGGAAGGAAGAACAAAGCGAACCGTCGTTCCGCTCCCAAGTTCCGATATCATTCCAATCGTTCCGCCATGACGTTCGACGATTTTCTTACATAAGGCTAATCCCATTCCCTGCCCAGGATATTCATCTCCAGGGTGCAGACGACGAAAGACATCGAAGGTCGCCTGCTGTAAGTCCTGAGGAATTCCAATACCATTGTCACGTACCTGAAACAACCAGGCCTCATCTTGTGCGCTTGCACTGATGTCAATCTTGGTCGGACGATCGGAGGCACGAAACTTGACTGCGTTATCGATAAGGCTGGTAAACATTTTCCGAATCTGTACGCCATCACCGAAGACAATGGGAAGCGGCTTCTCAATGGCCACAGCCATGTCTGCTGACGGCATCTGTACACGTTGTGTATGTATCAGGCCCTCGACCACCGCATGACAGTCCACGGGGGCAAAAGGGGCGCATTGCGTAGCGACACGGGAATATTGTAGCAACCCGTCTAGCATTCCCTGCGCCGATTCAGCGGCGCGCGTCAAGTGCGTCGCGAATCCCGTTTCGCGCTCATCCAGACGCCCGTCCAGGCTTTTGACCAGGAGTCGCGTAAATTCCTTGATGTGTCGAAGCGGCGTATGTAGGTCATGCGAAACGATGTACGTAAATTTTTCAAAATCCTGAGCCAGATCGTCGTGAGGAGCTGGCAACTGACTTCCCATAGGCTTAGACATCCACGCTCTTCAAGGAATCTTCGTTCGGAAGCACCACGACCGTAAACCAAAAGCTCTCGATCGACTGCACAACACGCGAGAACTCAGTGAGACCAACTGGTTTGGTGATATACCCGTTGGCATGTAAATCATACGTCTTGATCACGTCTCGCTCCGCTTGCGAACTTGTCAATACAATCACAGGGATACGCTTCAAATTTGGCTCCTGTTTAATCTCTTTCAGCACCTGACGTCCGTCTATTCTTGGCAGATTCAAATCTAAGAGGATCAAGTCGGGCGTCACCATCTCCAAATACTCGTCCTCTTTTCTCAGCATTTTGAGCGCGACCTCTCCATCTTTGGCGACATGGATATGATTATTGATTTTCGCGTCAGAAAACGCTTCTTGAGTTAAAATGACGTCGCCGGGATTATCTTCAACCAGAAGGATTTCCGCAGCCCGGCCGTTAAAACGCTTCATGCCGCCTCCTCAGTTTTCATCGGTTCCATATCTCGAGACACCGTGAAATAGAATGTACTCCCCCAACCCTCACGGGACTCTACCCAGATACGCCCACCAAACGAAACGACAATCTTCCTGCACATAGCAAGCCCAATTCCAGTCCCCTCATATTCCTCCTTGGTGTGAAGCCGTTTAAACGGCACAAAAATCTGCTCACAGTACTCAGGTTTGATCCCAATCCCATTATCTCGCACGGAAAAGATCCATTCGCCTTCCTGTTCCTCCGCAGCGATGTGGATGGTCGGAGTCACCTCCAATCGACAATACTTAATGGCATTGCCAATCAGGTTTTGAAGAAGGCTGGCAAAACGCACACGATTGCTGGTGATGATCGGAAGGTCTCCATGTGTCACCACAGCCTTTCGCGCATTAACCTGCGCATAAAGATTGTCTAGGGCATACACAAGCGCCTTCGAGCAATCGACAGTATCCGACAGACCCGCATCCCCCTTCAGCCGTGCATAGGAAAGCAAATCTTGAATCAACATCTGCATACGTTTTGCTGCATTTGTCGCAATATCAATATACTGCGTGGCTTTGTCATCCAACTGGCCACGATATCGTGCGGCAAGCAACCCCGTAAAATTGGTCACCATGCGCAGCGGCTCTTGAAGATCGTGGGAGGCCACGTAGGCAAACCGCTCCAACTCTTCGTTTGACTGTGTGAGCCTATCCATCGCGCGCTCCATCGAGAGCTCCCCTTCTTTCCGAGCTTGAATGTCTGTAATGGAGCCGGTCATCCGCCGTACGCCTGTTGTCTCTGCAGACGTGAGATTCCCCTTTGCCTCGAACCAGAGGTACTCGCCGGATTTATTTCGTAGTCGATACTCCATATCAAACAATGTTCCATCTCGTATACATCGCCCAAGTTCTTGTTCGACTCTCGGCTGATCATCCAGATGCAACATGGAAAAAAACGTCGAAGCGCTCGCTTCTATCTCATGGTCCTCATACCCCAATAACGCCTTCCATTGAGGAGACCAGTATTCCTCATCCTTGGAAATATCAGGCCAATCCCAGATCCCATCGCGGGTCCCGTCAAC
>JAJDBL010000449.1 GCA_029261375.1 Nitrospirales bacterium | reverse complement strand
CGCATCACTGATCCAAGAACGTGTCACCACCTGGGATGCCATGCAGGATATTCAGGGATGGATCGAGTCGGCCGTCACACCCGAGCCGCCAATCACCATCAAAGAAGGCGGGATCATCCGTGATGGATACCACGACGAACTCGATGAGCTTCGATCGATCAGCCGCGATGGGAAACAATGGGTGGCACAGATGGAAGCCACTGAGCGCACAAATACTGGAATCGATTCACTCAAGATCAAATACAACCATGTCTTTGGCTATGCGATCGAGGTCAGCCGTGCCAATCTTGCAAAGGTCCCTGAGCACTTTGTCCGTCGGCAAACCTTGGTCAACGCCGAACGTTTCGTGACCCCAGAACTCAAAGAGCTCGAAGGCAAGATTCTCAGTGCCGACGAAAAGATCCGCGCATTGGAATTTACATTGTTCGACGAACTTCGCGTGAAGATCGAACACGAAACCCCACGGATCCAAGCAATGGCAAACACCATTGCACTCCTTGACGTTCTGACCGCGCTTGCAACCCTCGCGCAAGAACGTCGCTATGTAAAACCAGAGATTGCGGACGATCGAGAAATCAACATCCAGGACGGCCGGCATCCAGTGGTGGAGCAAGCCATCGGTCCTGGAACCGCACGGGCAGGGATCAGCGGGTTTATTCCCAATGATGTGTGTTTGAATGATGACACCCAACGCATGCTCATCATCACCGGTCCGAACATGGCGGGAAAATCAACCTACCTTCGGCAAGTCGCACACATCATTATTCTGGCCCAGATGGGAAGTTTCGTTCCCGCGCGTGCGGCGACGATTGGGATCGTGGATCGAATCTTCACGCGCATCGGCGCATCAGATAACCTCACCGCGGGCCTCAGTACGTTCATGGTCGAGATGACAGAAACGGCAAACATCTTAAGCCACGCTACATCGCGAAGCCTCATCCTTCTGGATGAAGTCGGACGTGGAACCAGCACCTTTGATGGACTGAGTATTGCCTGGGCCGTGGCTGAATACATTCATACCTATCGTAAACTGCAAGCGCGAACACTGTTTGCAACGCACTATCACGAACTGACCGAACTTCCGAACAATCAGCCGGGCATGAAGAACTATCACATCGCAGTTCAAGAGAAGGGGGATACCATTCTCTTCCTGCGAAAGATTGTCGAGGGCAAAGCCGATCGCAGTTACGGCATTCACGTGGCGCAGCTAGCTGGATTGCCGATTCCTGTGATCGTCAGAGCCAAAGAAATCTTGGCTCAACTCGAAGGCCAATCGAATGATCCAATTGAAACACCAGCACATGATGCAAAGCCACTTGCATCGAAAAAGCCAAGGATCCACAACGTTCCGGATGACAGCCCGCAGATGGGTTTGTTTTGAAGAATAGCGATCAGCATTCAGAAAAAATGAGGGGTCGTCATTCCGAGCTTGACCCGGAATCCAGTGTTTTTGCTCGCCCCCCCGCGTCTGGAGTACGGAGAGAAAGAAGTGTTGGTGTCATTTCTTCCGAAGCTGCATGCTAAGAGCTGAACGCTGATAGCTATGTTCGCCGTACACTACGCAGGAAAGACAGATCGCGGCCTTCGACGCGAGCACAATGAAGATGCGTACTCCGTTCGTCACGGCACGCTCGGTGGATTTGTTGTAGCTGACGGTCTCGGTGGACATGCAGGGGGAGAAATCGCCAGTCAGCTTGCAGTCGAATCGATTGACGAATCGCTGCTCGAGATCCTCAAGGACCTCTCTCGCGAGACTGAAACTGAAGAACTGGAAACGTCCGTTCTCAAGGCCATGGGAAAAGCGAATGACCTCGTACGTGATCGAGCAAAGAAGGACGCGGCACTCACCGGCATGGGCTGCACCTTGCTCACCGCAATCGTTTACGAGTCCCGTGCGACAATTGCGCAGGTTGGGGATTGCCGCGCCTACATGTGGACGGCCGAGACGCTGACACAACTCACGACAGACCACACCGTCGTGGCGGACATGATCGCGAAGGGCACCCTAGACCCTGAACAAGCGCAACATCATCCCTACTTCCATGTCCTCGAACGCGCCGTCGGAATCGAGACCGACGTTCGCGCAGATGTGCGCACGATCGACATTCACGCTGGCGATCGTCTCCTGCTCTGTTCCGACGGACTCTGGAACATGCTTGACGATGACCAACTGTCTGCAATATTGTCGGAGCGCGAAGACACCGAGCGGTGTGTGACGCACCTCATCAGTGAGGCAAACCATATGGGTGGCGAGGACAACATTACCGTCGTCCTTGTCGATATAGGAGAAGACGCATGAGCGAGAATCCCGCACAAAAGATGCAGCCAGAGGATCTCAAGGCCATTGTTGAAGCACTCCTCTTCGTGTCAACAGAGCCAATGTCGCTCAAACAGATCGGTCAGATGATCGAAGGCACCGCCTTGGATGATATTCGCGAGGTACTCACACGTATCCAGGAAGACTGCGATACGCCAGGCCGAGGCATCCAATGTGTCGAGGTCGCAGGTGGATTCAGCTTTACCACCCAACCCGATTGCGGCCCATGGGTCAAGCGTCTCGTGTCCGGGAAACCGAAACTCTCTAAAACAGGCTTGGAAGTGTTGGCAATTGTTGCCTACAAACAGCCGATCACACGACCGGAAATCGAAGCCGTACGAGGCGTGGATACTGGCGGGGTTATGCGAACACTCCTCGAACGTCGCCTCGTTAGAATTCTCGGACGCCGGGAGGGACCCGGACGACCCGTCATTTACGGCACCACCAATGATTTCCTAAAAACGTTCGGACTCAACAACCTCAAAGACCTTCCTCCACTCCAGGAATTGCCAGAAGCCCCACTGTCGCCGATGGCGTCACAGCCGCAACAACAAACAGTCTTCGACTCCTAGATTCACTGGTTCTTTTCGAGATCGGAAACCCCGATCCTCGTTGTCGCGCAAATCAGATCAAACCGCGCGTCATCCTAAGCGCTACCCGCTTGTCATCCCGAACCTCGTGTGAGGGATCTTGGCGCGCCGATTTAAATCCTGTAATTTCAGATACGCGACAAAGCACAGGTCTGGGACCACCGCCAGAAAACCTCGGCTGCAACGCGTTATCTTCCGGCTGAGCACGAACAGCCGCCAGAGCAACCCCACGATTTCTCGCGAAGCCTGCCCTGAGCACAGTGCAAAAAGAGATCCGTTCATCGTGTTTTGCCTTGTCATTCTGAGGGCACCGAAGA
>JAJDBL010000448.1 GCA_029261375.1 Nitrospirales bacterium | reverse complement strand
ATGCCATGAGGGTGCGGCGTAGTGTCATCGCTACCGATCAGAAGTTTAGCCGAAAGGCTGCGATAAACGAGAACTCATCGAGAACATTCAATTCTAGATTGAGCCCTGCTTTCTCCTGTTGGTCGAAGAACAGTGTCGTGCCAGCAAACAGGCCAAAATTCTTGTCTTCTTTCAGGTCGAGTTTACGGCGATCTGCCGTCGAGAACCTCTGATCAGCTCGGAAGGTGACGGTATCGCTTCCATCAAGCTTCGAAAGCCGGATTCCACCATATGGTCGATCCAGGATGGGGTGAACCATGGATACGCCCATTTTCAGCGTATACTCTGTCCAACGAATTTTCTCGTCCGCGACGCGGAAAAAGCTCTCTGGGCCCGCCGCACCGTCCACGACGAATCTTGAGGACACCGTATCCTTTGACTGAAATGTCAGTGCGTTGATGTCTGTAAATACGGCAAGCCGCGATGGGCTTGGGGAGGTATACCAGTTAACCTTGAGGCCCCCGCCGAGCGCGATATCCAGGTCGCCGTTAAAATCATCGAACTCGTTGATTTTGAGATCGACTCCTCCGACCTGCCCATAAACCTCAACGCGGTCTCCAAAATTCCAACCGATTTCTGCCAGGATACGGGTCGAATCGGCATCGCCCTTTTGTACGCCGGTCCCTGGATCCACGAGTGTGGTTTCTCCCTGGTCAGTGAGACCCTCTTCAACGACATCACGGGTGCTCACCCCGACACCAAATTCCATGTAGGGTCCGCCAGCCATGACGAAATCGGGGAAGAACAGCGAGAGGAGGATCACTGTGGAGAAAACACGGAAAGCGAAGGTCATAAGACAGTCTCCTTACACGAAAACTCTAGCATTCCGCTGTTTACGATGTCGATAGGAGGCCATATTCATGATGTGTGGTTTCAAACAGCATCCGAAAACGCACCCGTCTTAAGATATTGCGGTCATCCTAAGTCGTGAAAACGCCCATACGTCTCAGTTTGGAGGTATCGTTGTTGTTGGAAAAACATTGACAATTACCCCTAGATTGTACAGGATTACAAGATTGTGCCGATAATGACACCTAAGATAGAATACTGTTTTTGCTCATCGTGAAGGGAACAGCACACATGGAAAAACCCCCGATTGTCCCGCACAATGCGGTGATCTTCCTCGTCTTGCCAGTCATCGCGCTCATTGTCGTGCCAACTTATGGATACATGGTTGGATTTGGTCTCTTCGAGTGGGGTCTCGGCGTGTTGTTTGGCATGCTGACATTACACGGCATTTCAGCCGGCTATCATCGTCTATGGGCACACAAGACATACCAAGCGCATGCTGCTGTTCGCCTGTTCTATGCGATCTGGGGAGGGTGTGCCCTCCAAAACAGCATTCTTCATTGGGCGTCTGACCATCGCAACCATCACAAGTTTGTCGATGATCGAGATCAAGACCCCTATGCCGCGTCACGAGGGTTTTGGTTTTCACACATCGGATGGATTCTTCGTGATTATAAAAGCGGGAAAGATGATTTCTCGAACGTGAAGGATCTTGTCCGAGATCCCATCGTCATGTGGCAGCACAAGTATTATATCCACATCGTCCTTGCCACCAATATCGCGTTGCCTCTTCTGATCGGTTATCTGTTTGGTGCTGCGTTGGAGGCGTTCCTAATCGCTGGCCTGCTCCGGCTAGTCGTGATTCACCACTGTACATTCTTTATCAATTCTCTCGCCCATATGTGGGGAAGTCGACCTTTTTCGGATAAGAATACTGCCCGCGACAACACCATCCTTGCGTTAGTGACGTTTGGAGAGGGGTACCACAATTATCATCACGCGTTCCAAGGAGATTACCGCAACGGCGTTCGCTGGTGGCATTTCGATCCATCAAAGTGGATCATAAAGACCCTCTCATGGGTCGGCCTCACCAGCCGCTTGAAGCAGGCATCTCAGCTGCATATCGAGAAAGCGACACTCGCCGTTCAGTACAATCAAGCGCTACGAAAAGCTGAGCGTCTTCACGAGTCAGATCGATGGAATCAGCATCTCGAAGAGCGCTATGCACAATTTGTGCTCGCACTTGAGGAGTGGGCAACCTTCAAGCAAGAGTGGTACAAGAGTAAGAAGAACGAGCTGATCGCGACGCTGGAACGTGCAGAGTTAAAACAGCGATACGCAGGACTCAAACAGAACGTGAAGCTCCAGCGGCAGGAGTGGCATCTGCTCACTGCGCAACTCGCCGCCGCCTAACCAGAACGTTCAAAACGACCGCCAGCGGCGTTCTCGCTTCGTTGATCGGCTCAACGTACGGAAGTACGATTCACCTCACAACTCGCTGCGGCCTTGCTGGACGCCCATTTTGAACATCCTGGCCTCTCTCCGCCTCTCACAACTATTTCCGATAGCATAATTGCCACATCGGCTCTCTCGTCGAATATCAGTCCGCTGACCTGGAGTTCTCCACCACATAAAAAGAATCTCCCAGAGTTCTGCAAAGTTCCTAGGCTACACTGGTTCGAACAGTTTTCTAAAAACCTGATTTACCTTCTCTGAATAGCGCACATCGTCGGCTCGCAGCTGGTCTGCCGCTGTCCGATCTTGCGTATCACGATAGCGAAGCATCAGTGCGCATCGTTGAAACTTCCGCGGGTCTTGTGGAAGTGTATGTGTCTGGGCATCCTCCACCATCTGCAGTTTGTGCTCCACGTCTCGGTAGAACACATAGGCCTTCGAGAGTATCCGATAGTCGTCTTCTGGAAGGATCCCCTCGCGATAGAGCTTTCGCAACGCGCTATCAGTATGACGATCATGGATGCCTGGATGATCATGGCCAAACATCAACTGCAGCGCTTGAACGATAAATTCCACTTCGCGAATGCCACCGATGCCAAGTTTGACATTGCGGTATTCAGCGCCTCGAGTTGCCATTTTTTTGTTGATTCGGTTCTTGATGTGGCGCACTTCCGCGAGTTCTGTGACCGTGAATGGCGGCTGGCGCACGAATGAGCTCACCGTGGACACGAAGTTTCGGCCAAGCGATAGGTCCCCGGCAACTGGTCGTGCTTTGAGCAGCGCGAGGCGTTCCCACGTCTCTCCTCGTGTCTGGTAGTAGTGCTGGTACGTTAGAAGCGATGTCGCAATCGGTCCTCCTTTTCCCTCCGGTCGAAGATTGAGGTCAACCCGGAAAAGATAACCTGCTTGTGTCACCTCGCTGAGAGCAGTGGTGATATCTTGTGAAAGACGATGGAAGTAGTCCGTCGTGGAGATCCGCGATGATGGGTCGCTAGCGGATGAGCCGGTGGTCATTCCCTCATCCGACGAGTAGAGATACATAATATCCACGTCAGAACTAAAATTGAGTTCACGTCCACCGAGCTTTCCCATAGCCAGGACGGCAAATGTCGATCTGACACGGCGATTCTCAGCGTTACGGTAAGATGGATTTCCATATTGCGCACTGAGGCGACGATCACAAATGGCATAGACATGCTGGATGAGTACGTCAGCCAGGACTGACAGTGCCGATGTCGTTTGACGGACGGAGACGACCCTCAGGAGATCTTTGACGCCGAGACGAAGCATCTCCCTCCGTTTCAAGCGTCGAAGCGCATTCAACTTGGCGTCCATCGTACTCATCGCATCAGTGATGCTGGCACATTCAGTCATCAAGGCCGCTTTCGTCACGTTTCCACGCAAAACTGCTGGATCAGATAGCCAATAGAAATATGAGGGATTCCGAATGAGAATCTCTGTCATGAAAGGACTGCTCCCAACAGTCGTTGCGATCAGCTCGAGAGCAACCGGTGATGCGTTCAAAAATGTGTAGAGTTGGACACGATCAATTGAGGCTTTGACAAAACGTTCGAAATAGCTCAAGGCGATGTCGGGATCTTCCGATAGAGCCAATTGAGTCAGGAGCTGGCGAATACAGTCCGCCAACAACTGCCTAGAACGTGCCTCGTCGGCAATGAGCTGGATGTTTGCATCGGCCTGTGCCGGGTTTTTGAAACCAAAGGGGTCGAGAAGTGACACTGCCTGTTCCCGAGTCAAAGATGGCGAGAGTAACAAGTCCTCGAGGCGAGACGTATGGCGAGGCCGGTCGGTCATTGGCAGCGCAGTGTAACAGGATTGTTTCCAATGATCGTAAGAAAAATGTTCAATGACAAGTGCAACATTCGCAATTGACGCGACGCTTGAGGAGTTAGCGCCGGTTCAGGCATTATGCCAGGACATGGACACTTCCCACCTTGATCATTTCCTTGGCCGTATGGACGAGGAATATCTCGTGCAGTTCTCCGGGCCAGAGATCTCGCAGCATGCACAAATGGTCAGCACGCTTGGTTCCGAGATCCCAGTTCGATTGTCAGTCACGCGAGAGGAATCGCAGCTATTCACCGTCACCGTTGTAGCGTTCGACTGTTTTGCTGCCCTTTCGACGATTAGCGGAATTCTGACGTCATTCGGATTCGATATTCAGGACGCTAAGGCCTATACGTTTGAGGACAGGAGAAAGGCCCCGCGGGATCAACCGCCGCATGGCAGAAGCCGGCCTAGCCCAAAGAAGCAAATCGTCGACGTTTTTCTTGCCAGATACGGCGGAGATTTCCCAATCGATGGTTCACTCGAGGACGACGTACAGGATGCGCTGACGTCCGCATTCCAGTTACTGGAACAAAACAAGCTCTATGACGCGAGAGCGGTTGTCAGCAGGCGATTAGTCGCAAGCCTTGCGAGGACCACCCACGAGCCACTCGATCTCCTCGCCCACATTGATGTAACGTTCGACAATATCCGCTCAGATCGCTGGACGGTGATGCATGTCCATTCAAAGAATAGTTTCGGCTTTCTCTACGCACTTTCAAACGCACTCTCATTGCGCGGAATCTATATCCACGGGATGCGGACTCACAGTCTGGGAGAAGAAATCCACGACACCTTTCTGATTTCAACTCGGCACGGAGCAAAGCTCGAGATCGAGGAGGACCAAGAGTCCATACGAAGCGCCGCGACATTAATCAAACGATTTACCCAATACTTGGCAGGGGCGCCAGACCCTGCAAAAGCGATCGAACATTTCGATCGCTTCTTAGACAAACTTCTGGATGACGGACGCGCCGATCAGACCATTGCGTTTCTCAATCTCAGCAACAAGGAAACTCTTGATTTCCTTGCCCGACTTCTTGGAGCAAGCGACTTTCTGTGGGAAGACTTCCTCAGGATGCGCTTTGAGACTCTCCTTCCGGTCCTTGAGGATTTTCAGCAGACCGGGCGCATGCGCAGCAAAGATGACCTTGATGCGGAATTGACAGAATGGCTGGCATCGAAGACCTCGTTTGAAGATCAACGCGAAACACTCAATGTATGGAAGGACCGAGAAACATTCCGTATTGATGTGCGGCACTTACTCGAACCTCAGGGCGTACTGTCGCGCTTCTCGAATTCTCTGAGTGCACTCGCAGAAGTTCTTCTTGAGCGAGCAGCGATGTTGTGTGCCCACGAACTCTGCAAAGTCCATGGTGTGCCACGTCTCAAGAGTGGAGAGGCGTGTGAGTTTGCGATCTGTGGCTTGGGAAAGTTTGGCGGGCGTGAGCTTGGGTATGCCTCCGATCTTGAAACGCAGTTTCTCTATACGGGCCAAGGGGCTACCGATGGGCCGGATTCGATCGAGAACGCCGAGTATTTCGACAGGCTTGCGGGATCAATCATCGCGATGATTCGGTCGAGACCGGAAGGGATCTTCCACTTTGACACCCGCTTGAGACCGTATGGAAGTGGCGCAGCTCGTCTCGCAACCGCGTTCGACCAGTTCTGTGAGTACTACAGTATTGA
>JAJDBL010000447.1 GCA_029261375.1 Nitrospirales bacterium | reverse complement strand
ATTTAATTCCGTCCCATACGCCCCACCTCTTATAAACGACTGATCCATCAATGACCCATCGCTTCTTAACTTGGTGATAAACCCATTGTTGTCACGCGCGACCGGAGACCCATTAATGTTCGAGATGTAATATTCCCCAGTGCCGAGATCGACAATAAAGCTTTCTGGAGTTTCTAGATCTGGAATCTCAAATGCGATTGTTGGCGATGCGAGTAAGAGCAACCCAGCACACCAGATCCACCTCAGCATATACGACCTCAATGAACGGCTTGCTCCAGACGCAAGGAGGAGGTAAAATTCGGCCGTTGATTCAGAGACATGTCGTCTTCCTCCGGGACATGTCTATTCATCACGGAGTCCTATATTCGTATGGTTCGTATTGAAGGATTGGCGGCAACGCAACACTATCGGGCGGTCATTCATTATGGTGACACCTATGCCCCAATTTCAGAAGCCGAGATGAGTGCATTAGGACAATGCCTCAATTTATCGACGGACGATTTTCTGCAGATCCTTCCCGAAAAGGTGACGGGAAACACCTACCTTCAAGACCGGATTCGTGAAGTGATCGCACGCGTCAACGACAAGAACACCCTCACGAACACCCTAAAAGACTCAGTACGAACCATCGCTGCCCAACGTCATTAAGCGACAAGGCGAAACAGTATACTGTACGTTGAGCCGAGAAGCGAAGCGAGAACGCCGCTGGCAGTCTGTTTCAACATCCTGCCGAATCAATACCCCAACTCGAATAGCTTGTTATCATCATTCCGCCACGCGGCTTCTACTTTGACTAGAAGTGTCAGGAACACCTTCTTCCCGAAGATCTGCTCCATCTCTTGACGCGCTTCCGTTCCAACGGCTTTGAGCATCGCCCCTTTTCTCCCAATGACAATTGCCTTCTGGTTCTGCCGCTCAACGAGAATCACTGCACGCATGGTGATCAACGTGTCACTGTCACTGAACTCTTCAATCGTCACGGCAATGGAATATGGAAGCTCCTCGTAGGTTTTCGCCAAGAGCTTCTCCCGGATAAGTTCCCCAGCCAAAAATTGTGGTGACTGAGCAGCCGACTCAGGCGTGGAATGCGTAGGCGCGGCATACGGAAGGAGACTTTCTGCCGTACTCAGAATGCGATCGACGTTATCACCCGTCTTCGCGGAAATGGGGATGATATCGGTCCACGGAAACAACTCCCTACACTCATCGATCAACGGAAGCAATCGTGTTTTCTTCAACAGATCGATCTTGTTAATCAACAAGACAACCGGAAGCGATCGATCTCGGAACAGGTCGATGATGGAACGATCCTTAGATCCCGCATGCGTTCGGGCCTCGATCATGAAAAAAATGGCGTTGACTTCGTCGAGGGTATGCTTGGCCGCGCGTACAATACGACGGTTCAGCTGGAATCGGGGATGATGGATGCCTGGAGTATCGACCAGCACAATCTCCGCACTTGGTCGATGGATCACTCCGAGTATGGTGTTTCGAGTCGTCTGCGGCTTATCGGAGACGATCGCGATCTTCTGACCGAGCAGAAAATTCAGCAGCGTCGATTTGCCAACATTCGGCGCCCCGATGATGGAGACCGAACCTGATCGAAAACTTGGATCACGAACCGGATCACTCATATGGAGAGTTACGGCTTGGAGATGATGCGATACGTATTCTCACTCGTCACACCCCTCACACGATGATGGGGTAGCTTGGGGAGGGGTGACAAACTGATAGACAACCTCGCCTTCGCGAACCATGCCCAACGATGTCCGCGCCAAACCTTCCAGTTGAGCAGGATTATTTTTCATCCGGTCAATTTCTACTTCAATCACGTCATTCCACATCATAGTCTTCGCTAACTTTGTGCTCACATCTTGATGGGTCTTCACCATCTCATAATGTCGGACCATGCCGGTCTCACCAAAAAGAGATGTCGCCGCATAGAGAACGCCTACTCCAACGACGGCAAATACGAGAATACGCCGCAGCTTTTGACGTTGCGCAACTTGCTCAAATGTTAAATTAGATCTCAAACGCGTTTCATCCTGTCAGGTGTGCGATGACTTCGCGCCCCCGATACCGAACATCATCCCCCAGCGCTTCCTCGATACGGAGCAGTTGATTGTATTTTGCCATTCGATCGGAACGTGAACAGGACCCTGTCTTGATGAACGGAGCATCCGTCTGCACGGCGAGGTCAGCGATCGTCGTGTCCTCTGTTTCACCAGAACGATGAGACATGATTGTACTATATCCTGCGGCGTTCGCGATGGACATCGCCTCAAGCGTCTCGGTCAAGGTGCCTATTTGATTCACCTTGATCAAGATCGCATTCCCAATACCCGCTTGAATCCCTCTCTTGAAGATCTCGGGATTCGTGACAAATACATCATCTCCAACCAGCAACGTGCGTTTACTAAGCCGTGTTGTCATCTCTGCCCACCCGTCCCAATCAGTTTCACCTAATCCATCTTCTATGGAGACGATGGGGTATCGGGAAAGAAGATCCTCGTAGTAGCTGATCATATCTGCGCTGGTGCGCGGAGTACCGCCTTCACCTTTCATGACATAGGCACCTGACACATGGAACTCACTCGCCGCGACATCAAGCGCGAGCGCGACGTCACGACCGACTTCATACCCAACATCGGTAATGGCTTGCGCGATCACACGCAACGTTTCGTCCGTGGACTTAAGATTTGGAGCGAATCCGCCTTCGTCTCCAACCGCAGTGTTGTGTCCATTCTTGACGAGAATCTGCTTGAGTGTATGAAACACCTCGCATCCCATCCGTAGCGCGTCCCGAAAGGTCGAGGCTCCCACGGGCAAAATCATAAACTCTTGGATATCCAACGGATTGTCCGCATGCTGTCCGCCATTGATGATATTCATCATAGGAACAGGTAAGATGTGAGCACCAGCTCCACCAAGGTAACGATAAAGCGGCAATTCCGCAGCCATTGCAGCGGCC
>JAJDBL010000446.1 GCA_029261375.1 Nitrospirales bacterium | reverse complement strand
CATCCGTCGACGACATTCGTTCGCTGCCGGGTGGCAGGAAGGCTTGTGTGCCTATCCTCTTGGCCATACCTTCCCATCCGTCATTCCAGACTTGATCTGGAATCCAGTGTTTTATTGCTCTATTCAATGTGACTAACGTCGAAATCCTTACAGGGCCTCGTGCGGCAGAGATCCTTCGCGCTGCCTAGGAAGACAGGAGGGAGGAACTCGAGGTGACGCGGTGTGGAATCACATTATTTTTGTCGTTCTGAGCCTTGTACAGGCATCCGATCTGGAGCGTGATAACGCGACACGCTTCCAGTCTTCCCCTAGGCATTTTTATCCATCGGCGGCATGTATGATCAGGACATTTTGTCCGCGTCTTCTCATGGCCGTGAGTACGCAAATACATCAACCCGTTCGTCTGGTAACGCAAACCCCCTAATTCTATTGTGTTTTCCAGCATTTCTTCATCGCTGACCCCAGACTCCTGGCCCTTGGCACCCTATTTGCTTTTTAGTTCCTCGAACGGTTGGAATAGAAACACATTGCGAGGGACAAGTGCAGTTCATTTCGGATGTCACATATAACTATCCAGTAGGGAGTCAGGGGGCAGGGTCGGGGAAACCGACTGGCAATGCCGTCGACAAGGCACAGACCCCGGATAGTCAACGTGACGTTGTAAGAGACGAAGGGTTTGATCAGGCTCTTGATGTGGCTAGCGGGCCCAACGCTCAGACTGCGCGTGACAACGCTGCTCATCTCCCGGAAGGAACCGAGACTGCTGGTGCCACTCCAAATGACACTCCGCTCGAAACAGGTCAGGTAGGACACCCAACGATACATCCCCTTTTCCTCCTCGATGTGGAGAGCGGGGCGCAGACGACCCTGTTAAACACGCAATCGACGGCGGGGCTTGAAGGGCCACGGATTGATTCAGGGGGCGTGTTTATTGGAGAGACTCTTCCCGCAGCCTTCACCTCGGGGCAGGCGACAGGGACTGATACCAGTGGAGTTCAAGAAGCGATCCGTCGATACGGAGGGAGTCCTGGAACACTGCTTGATGTTCTCACGGAGGCCGCTTCCGATTCCTCTGACGTTGCTCCATCCTTGAGCAACCAGGGGAATCGTGGGAGGACCGTTGCTGAGTTGACCCAATCCGCATCCGTGGAAGGCAGTGACGAGGCTCTTCTGCGCGTTCAGGGGAATGCGGCAGAGCTTTCTGGAGACAAACCTGCGGTCGCAGCATCCCTCGTTGCCTTGTCGACTGTGACTGGAGAGGTCCCACAGCGGCCTGGCACGCCGACATATCAACGTCCCGTAGGGACGTATGACCTCATCGAGCCGTCTGAGGTACAGCCAGAGAGTTCTGTAGACGACAGCGACGCGGTGTTAGATGCTGTGGACACATTGATAGATGACCACGTGATGAGGCTGTCTGGTGCGCCTGTCGCAAAGACTGACGCTCAACAACGAATCACTGATAGCAATGGTGGGGGGCATAGTCTGGGCTTGGACGCACGCAAAGCCCAATTGGAAAGTTCGACGGCATTCGGAGAGTTGCACGATGATGCTGGAGAGCAGCCCGCGACACCAGGGAAGCCTCTTCCGATCACGAAACCAGGGGTAGAGCTTTTTGCCCAAGATCTCGTCGATCAGGAACAGACGCTGCATGCGTCGTTGTCTCAGGTCGAACGGGATGGAAGGGCGGTCTCGACGGATCTGACGGCGAAGCCGTCGTCGCTTGAGTCAACGAAGACCATCGGCGTGACGCCAATTGAGCCGACACACGATGCGCGGGCAAATACGAGTGCACCACGAGGGCCGATGACACCGATCGGAGACGTGTCGGAGGGGATTCATCGAGTCGAGCAGGCCATCAAGTTGGGCCCGGTCACGAATCCAAACACGATGCGGCTGCACGTCGATCCTCCTGATCTTGGGCGAATGATCGTGAATCTCAGCGTTCAGGATTCTCGTGTCACGACGGCGATGATTACAGAGCAACCGTTTGTGCGAGATATCTTGTTAGCAAACCAACATCGACTCGAGTCGTCGTTGCAAGATCAAGGTCTTCGTATGCAGGACTTCTCCGTCGATCTTGGGCGCAAAGGCGCCTATCTTGGGCACGAGCAGGCTGAAGAACGCGGGCATGCCGCACCTCGTACACTGAAACAAGATACGGAAATCGAAACAACTGCTGGTCATCGTGAAGAAGACACGCCATCGCCGAGTGGTCTGAATCTCTTCGCGTAAGGAGAGGGGTAATATGGACGTATCAAATCTTGCAACACAACTCGGTATCGTGGACCAGCCTGAGACGCCGAGAAATACCACCGGCAGCTTAGGGCAGGACGACTTCTTCAAGCTCCTCTTTACCCAGCTTGAAAACCAGAATCCGCTTGAGCCGCTAGACGATTCTCAATTCATCGCGCAGATGGCGCAGTTCACCGAGCTGGAGGAAATGGTGAATTTGCGAGAAGCGATGGACTCATCGCTCCTGGCAACGGAACAGTTGAACGCAACCTCCACGGTCGGTTTCTTGGGTCGCCGGGTCCTCGCGGTGGGTGACAGCGTTGAACTCAGTGCCGGTGCTTCAGCCGGGATCTCGTACGCATTAGGCAATGAGGCGACTGCAGTTTCCATTCACGTATTTGATCTAAATGGCACAAAGGTCAGATCAATTGATCTTGGATCCGTCTCTGAAGGGCCAC
>JAJDBL010000445.1 GCA_029261375.1 Nitrospirales bacterium | reverse complement strand
CTCGTCCGGGTGCTTGATGAGGTGCAATCTGACCTTCAAGTCCTCCCAGGGCGGGAAGAGATTCCGAAGTCTGCCAAGAGCGTCTGTCCTGCAGATGCGCCGGTGAAGACCTTCGACGTCGCAGCCATTGATTATGCGATGAATCTCAACCCGAGCGCACCAGAGGTGATTACGGTCGACTTCGACCGCAAACTCACCATGACCAATCCCACCGGAAAAGCGTATGTCTTGAAGAGTGAGGTTCAAAAGGTTGCTTCCGGTAGCCTGCGGCCACATCCTTTGACCCTGCGCATCAACTCCGGGGATTGTTTGAAGATTAATTTGACGAATAACATGAAGAAAGAGAGTGCTGGCATGCACATCGATATGCTGGCGTTCGATCCGCACGATGCCGCCATTGCTGTTGGAAACAACAAAGGTGGAAAAGCCGTTCCTCCTGGCGGCAGCAAGAGCTACACCTATTACGCACATCCGGAACTTGGAGTCCTGAACTCTGGCCTGATCCGGGATTGGGGCAATGTCCTGATCAATCCGCGTGATGGGTTGTATGGTGCGGTTGCGATCGGACCGAGAGGATCGAAATATCGTGATCCCATTACCGGTGCCGACGTGTCAATGGCAAACGTCTGGCAGGCAGATGTGATTGTTGATCGATCCATCTCCGAGAACGCCCAGTACGATGACTATCGTGATGCGGTGTTGATGTTCCAGGAAGAAGATCAAATCATGGGAACGGCGTTTATGCCGTATCTCCAGCAGACGGCGGGCTTGGTCATGGTCAATTACCGACTTGACCCGTACGCTCATCGTCAGGAACTCGGCTGCGATTCCATGAACATGTTCTTCTGTGTAGAAGCCGGGAAGGAACCCGCGACACCAACGATTACCGCACACGCGGGTGATAAGGTCGTGATCCATATCTACGGTGCGTCGATGGAACAGAACCAGATGTTTACCATCGAGGGCCACGAATGGCCACTTGAGCCATTCCGTGCGGGAGCCGATCGTCTGAGCACAACACAACTCGGCTCAGGCGAAAAGGTTGAGGTTCATATCACCGCCGGTGGCTCAGCAGGGATGACTGGTGACTTTATGTATATGGACACCCGTATGGTCGGCATGGAAGCCGGTCTCTGGGGACTCCTTCGAGTCCTTCCTGAGGGCGATAAGTCATTGATGGCTTTGAACCCGACGGACAGAGACACCATGTTCGCGCAAGACGAAGTGACCACCAAGCCGGTGTCACTCGAGAAGTAATCGTCGCCTCAAGAATTTCGGCGGCGTGACCGAAAGACAAGGGGGGCTTCGGCCCCCCTTGTTCTATTCGGTCCAATTGTTTTAGTTCCAACTGTAAAGAGAGGCAAGCCAAATGATGAGGACACTCAGGACACTTCAGGCCGCGAGCGTTGTTCTGGCAATGCTGTTTGGATTCTCAGGAACAGCGGTAGCCGCGAAAGACCCCGCACTGAATACGGAGATCGAAAAAGCCCAGGGCATATTGAAGGAGATGGCGGCGGGCCATCAGGCCTTGGTTCTGCACATGAACCGCGCGCAAACGGTTCCAGGCATCAAAAAAGCACGTGCAGAGGGGGATAAGGCTCGCAAGGCAGGACAGGGTTTGGTGGCCACAGGAAAGAAAGTTATTGATATTGTCGCCGGAATTCAGCGTTCCTCGACAGCAAGTCGAAAGCTTCGCGGGCTTGGCGAAGAAACGATTTGTCACGTAAAATCATCTATCCACAACGCGCATGAGGGAATGATTCACACCCATCATATCCATATGGTTTCAGGGCTTCGCGGGGGTACAGCCCATATCAAAGACGCCGTGAATCACGCTCGTGTATCCGCGACCATCCGTCAAAAAGCCGAAGGGTATCTTGCCGAAATGCTCACGGAAGACGGAGAGCCTGACACCAAAGCCTATGTTCACATGCCCAACAAATACTGTGGCCTCGGAGAACATGCTGCCTTCGACAAAGTGCAGCTCGATAGTCAGAACACCGATCATTATCGCCTGGATTCTCACAGCCACGGGGCCCCAACCCATTCCCATGACGCCCCCAGCCACGACAGTCATAATGCGCCAAGTCACGACTCAGGACATTCCCACGACTAACACATGACCATTGGCCTCGAAAGGCAGAGCAGGACTCATTGAATGACGCATAGCCTACGCAGATGCACCGTAGTACTTGTTGGAGCCATAATCCTTGCAATGACGCCTCTCACACAGGGATGGGCGGCAGAGGGCACAAATATGACCTGCCCAGCCGACATGGTTGATCAAGGGGAGTTCTGTATTGACCGTCAGCCACAAGAAAAAAAGACCAATTGGTACAAGGCTGCGGATGTGTGCGAGCAGCGTGGCGAACGCCTGTGTTCCACCGATGAGTGGCTTGACGCGTGCGACGCGTTTCCGCATAACGGCATTGTTCAAATGCCAAATAAGAAATCAGAATGGCTGAATAAATGGGTCTATGAGACATCAGAAAAGGTGTTTGACGCGGTCGATAGGGGTTATTACCGCTGTCGAACCGGAAGTGGACCTCGACCGAGCGACTGGCCGCTGATTGGCCGCCCATTTCGCTGTTGTATTTCTAAGTAAACACCCTCATTGACATCCACGCAGCCGCGTTAGTTTCTTTGTCCTGGGTTGATGCGGGGAGATCGGCATGATACCTCAGCTGTCTCTGAAACCACTGATTCGAATTGTCAGTCTCGCTACCCTTTTCCTCTCCTTGTTCGTGATTCACGATGTAACTCCGACCCTTGCCGGTGATGGGGATGATGTGAGCCCTATCATTCACTACCAAGGCCAACTTCCTGAACCAGCCATTCCCGCACTGCAAGGCAAGATCACGTCGTTCACCTTTGCTCTCTATGACGCCGAGGATGAGGGAAACGAACTGTGGCGTGAAACCCAAGACCTCATCGTTGCCCCGAATGGCTCGTTTCATGCCCTGCTGGGAACCGTAACCTCGTTTTCAACTGTTCCCGGAGGAATAGATGCGCTGTTTCCCGACGCGCCACGGTGGCTCCGTGTCTTGACACCGTCCGGGGACGAACTCGTTCCGCCGCGACAGATGATGTCCGCAACCGGAACGGTCGGTTTCCGCCCGGCGTGCCCAGAAGATATGAGTGATCTTGGAACCTTCTGTATCGACACGATTCCAGTACGAAGCCGGGTGAGTTGGTACGCGTCAACCGAGGCGTGTGAAGCTCAGGAAAAACGGCTCTGTACGAACACAGAGTGGCTTGATGCCTGCGACTCGTCTCCGGCGAATAGAGTGGAGCAATTGCCGCCTCCCAAAAATGAATCAGAGTGGTTGGCAAATTGGGTATTTGAAACCTCGTCGAGAGTCTTCGCCTCCATCGACCGTGGTTACTACCGTTGTGCGACGGAGAGCCACGCCTGGCCCAGCGATCGCCCCTACGCGATCAAATGGTATCGCTGCTGTAAGTAGCAATACCCACTCCGGATCGCATTTTCCAGAATCATAGCCTTCGATGGCAGGGTTGGGTTCCGCTTGGCGTGGAAAGCCAAGCCGTGAGGTCTCTGTTGCCGACCGGCGCACCAAAATCTATTGCATGTCCTCTGAGGATGTTCCCGCGGGTTCCCAGTGGTCTTTGCTATGTTGTGAGAGGAACCGAATGAAGCGAGAACCGCTCCTAGCGGAGGTTCCGGAGAGTAGGTCTAAATTTCGCTGGGTTCGGAAGACGGGATTCTGATGGTATGCGTTCCGCGAGGCAGGTATGCCCTGCGGAACCCAGGGTTAAGTTGTTTCACATAGAGAAGATGGGTTCCGTTATCTTCTGCAATGGCAGCGAGGTTTTTGCGCTTGGCTTTTACCTTGACGGTAATCTGTTCGAATGGAATCGGCTTCCAGAGATCGTCAGGACCGAGGCCGAAGTGCCGGCCGGGGTTAGAGAAAATCTCTTTCGCCGCAAGAATTCGCGGAACATAGCGCATGGTTTCGTTCGAAAGATATAAGTCAAAATAGTTACTAGATTTCTGATCTCGCATGGCCCTGCGAACGCGCTTCCCTCCGGTGTTGTACGCGGCGAGGGCAAGAGGCCAACTTTCGAAATTTTTCTCCCGAAGGGTTCGCAAGAACTTGATGGCGGCCTGCGTCGCGAGATGTAGGTCTCGTCGCTCATCTTTCCAGCCGTTGATGGTGAGTTTGTAGTTGCGTCCTGTCGAGCGTATAAACTGCCACGGTCCCACCGCTTTCGCACTTGAGACCGCATTGTCGACGCACTTACTTTCGACTACCAGGATGTATTTCAAATCGTCAGGCATTCCGGCTTCGGCGAGCATCTTCTCCACTGGCGGAAAACAACGGCCTGTGCGCTTTGCGACAATAATGCTGTCCGACGCCTCAAGAAAATCGTAAAACTCGCGTTCAACGCGTTCACGAATACGGTTATCGGAGAGATCCATCGGTTCCCCACCAAACACCATCTTATCTGGAACCCTAGGGACGGCAGGATAGAGAGCGTACTGTTCCTCATTGTATCCGTCGGTACCGCTATCACTTGATTGACCGAGGGTAAAAGAATCGACAAGAAGGACGGTAGAAACAGAAAGAAAAAGAGAGACGAATATCATGCCAGCATGTTTCATGAGTGTCTCCCGTGGATGCGACACGGTGTCGTGTAATGGAAGGTCATTCGTGAGATCAATCGGATCATTCTCTCGCAGCCGATGGTACAATCACCCACCCGAATCGTCAACCCGTTCTCGACGCACGATGAGAGAAGTTTTCGTATGAATCAGTATCGGACAAACACCGGCATAACTGTACCTGCCGTGACGCAGAAACAGATGCGAGAACTCGACCGCATTGCGATCGAAGAAACGGGCCCGAACCTTTACCAAATGATGGAGAATGCGGGACGTAATCTCGCATTAGCCGCAATAGATATGCTCGATAAACCATGGAACGATGCCACAGTTGTGGTGCTTGCAGGCTCCGGTGGAAATGGCGGAGGAGGGATCTGTGCGGCGAGACATCTCGCGAATCGAAGTCAAACAATTGACGTTCATCTTTGTCTAAGTTCGCCAAAAAAACTTGGAGACGTCCCTGCCTATCAACGAACAATATTTCAATCAACTCATGGCAAAGAGTGCGAGATCGATCAGCTGGCAAGTATCACGCTAGATCTGATCATTGATGCGCTTGTCGGATACAGCTTGAAGGGCGCACCGACCGGCATGACTGCCAAGCTGATTCAGTGGGCGAACACATGCAATGTGCCAATCCTGTCGCTTGATATTCCCTCAGGCGTTGATTCAACGACCGGCGACACTCCGGGTGAGTTCATCAATGCCACACGAACTATGACGTTAGCCCTTCCAAAAACCGGACTCGGTTCACGAACAACGGGAGAGTTGTGGCTAGCGGACATTGGGATTCCAAAAGGCG
>JAJDBL010000444.1 GCA_029261375.1 Nitrospirales bacterium | reverse complement strand
GTGCGGTGTGCTGGTCGGGTCTGGTCAACATCACGGTTGTACACGCTGCACCGTCGTTTGAGTGTATGGAATGGGTTGTAGGATCTGCTCGTCATTCCGAGCGCCTACGGGCTGAAGCGTTTCGTGTGTGTGACCGCTTGGCAATTCTTCCCAACACAGCCTCATCAGTTGAATGTGCTCGTTGGGTGCTTGGGACTGGAACGAGTACCATGGAGCGGCGGATCTCCGCTGCGACGGCGTGCCGGTTTAACGTTGGGCTAGAGTGCACTGAATTTGTGATGCAGACCCAAGGAAATTTCTTTTCACAACGATTGTCAGCTGCGCAGCAATGCCAGCAGGAAACGAATGAGGTCTCAGAGTTTCAAGAGTTTGATCTCACCATCGCTGAGTGGGTTGCAGGTCGATCATCGAGTAGTCCGGCACTCCGAATGACGATTGCTACCGCCGCGCGAGGTGGGGCGGAGCTCACGTGCGTGGAGTGGGTTCTTGGTAGCACCACAGGGGATGTCGATACTCGACTCGAGGCGGTTGAGGTATGTAATCACGTCTCGTCATCGGGCTCTCGGCGACCCTCCCATGCAGAGCGTGTTCGGTGAAACGGCCAGAATCTTTACGAGAGGAGTTACGCCTTTGAGCTACTGGGGGTTGTGTGCGGAAGAGATCGTCTTAAATGCGCGATCAGCTTTCGCGGCCATAAAAAAATCGCTCTTCGTGAGCCCATCGATCTTGTGGGTCCAGAGATCAACAATGCATTGCCCCCAACGAATGTGTAGATCGGGGTGATGGCCTTCATCTTCCGCGATCTGAGTCAGCGCGTTTGCAAAATCCATCGCTTGAATGAAGTTCGCGAATGCGTATGCCTTTTCAAGATGGGTAAAATCATGTGTCAATTCCCAGCCTTGCTCAAGCTGTGTATGAAGATCCTTGGTCTCGGGTTCCGTAAGTGGCGGAATCCCGCCTCGACATGGGATGCATTCGTTATCGGCTAACGTCATTGGTATCCCCTCATGTTATCAATGCTCATCTATGATAGTATATCACGCTGAATTTCAGCTTTGAGTTGAATGCCGTGTGTCATCCGGTTTTGTGTAGGTGTAAACATGTGGGGAATATAGAATGAGCATAAAGGGAGGAGTGCCATGCACATAGGTGTTCCGACGGAAACGAGTCCTGGCGAGCATCGTGTCGCGGCGACACCGGAAACGGTGAAGAAGCTGATTGCGCAGGGCCACAAGGTTTCATTTCAAGCCGGCGCGGGTCTTGGAGCAAATATTCCGGACGCAGAGTACGTAAGCGTCGGCGCAGAGGTTGTCGTTGGAGCTGGCGAACTGTATTCGCACGTCGACGTTCTGCTTAAAGTCCGCGGGCCGTCCATCGAAGAGGCACGACAGATTCGTGCCGAAACAGTGGTTGTCGGACTGCTGGATCCATATAGTAAGGACCATCTCGAAGCATTTTCAACGCAGCGATTCACGTCGTTTGGACTGGAATTGCTTCCCCGAATTACGCGAGCACAGACGATGGATGTATTGTCTTCGCAAGCGAACATTGCAGGCTATAAAGCGGTATTGTTGGCTGCAGATGCATATCCGCGGTTCTTTCCGATGCTCATGACCGCTGCGGGGACGATACGAGCGGCTCGAACCTTGATACTGGGCGCTGGGGTGGCCGGGTTACAAGCTATCGCGACGGCAAAGCGATTGGGATCGATTGTCGAGGCGTTTGATGTGCGACCCGCCGTAAAGGAGCAAGTCGAGAGCTTAGGTGGTGTGTTTGTGAGCGTCGCTGATGATGAAGCTGAGAACGCGGAGACGGCCGGAGGATACGCCAAAGAAATGTCTGAGGCGTATAAGAAGAAGCAAGCCGAGTTGATTCACGACCGTGCGACACGTGCTGATATCGTGATTTGCACGGCATTGATTCCGAATAAACCGGCACCCCTTCTTCTTCCAGAAGCTACCGTGTGGGCAATGAAACCGGGGTCTGTGATTGTTGACTTGGCGGTGCAATCAGGCGGGAACTGTGCCGTTTCTGAATTCAATCAGGTTGTCGTGAAAGACGGTATCACCGTGATAGGGTATCCCAACCTGCCAAGTCTCGTTGCAGCTGAGGCAAGCAGTCTTTATGCTCGAAATCTCTTCAACTTTCTGGGTGTATTGCTGGATTCAGAGACAGGAAACGTGAAGATCAATCGGGAAGATGAAATCATCGCGGCGACGCTCGTGAGCATGGGCGGTGAGGTGTTTCATCCCAACTATAAAGCCGAAGGAGTGTAGATATGGATACGGCGAGTTCGATCTCAACCGTTGACGTCGTCGTGGCTCAAGCCGCAACGGCCGCCAGTGCTCAAGGAGCTGGTGCGGATCCGTTCCTGTTCAGCGTGACGGTATTTGTGCTGGCAATTTTTGTAGGATATCACGTGGTGTGGAACGTTACGCCCGCGTTGCATACTCCCTTGATGTCCGTCACGAATGCGATTTCAGGCATCATTGTGGTTGGTGCGTTGCTGGCTGCCGGGCCATTAGAATTCCAGTTGGCGACAGTCCTTGGCCTTATCGCCGTGACGCTTGCAAGTGTAAACGTGTTCGGTGGATTCATTGTGACTCAGCGCATGCTCGGCATGTTTAAGAAGAAGCAGTAGGTGGGAGCACTCTGATGTCGCATACAATGGTCGGCTTTGCATATCTGATAGCGTCTGTTCTTTTTATCTTGTCCTTGAAGGGGCTGAGTCATCCTGAGACGGCTCGCCGCGGGAACATCTTCGGCATTTCGGGAATGTTGATTGCCGTCGTGACCACCCTGCTCCAGTCTGGTGTTGTCAATTACGCGATGATTCTCGCGTGCGTACTCGTTGGCGGTACGGTTGGGACTATTGTCGCGCTACGTATTCAAATGACCTCTATGCCAGAGCTGATTGCGGCAATGCATTCACTTGTTGGACTTGCAGCAGTTCTTATTGCGGCGGCGGCCTTCCATAACCCTGGGGCCTACAATATTGCGGGTCCAGACGGGAGCATTGCGGTCGCGAGTCTCGTTGAGATGTTTATCGGAACCTTTATCGGTGCGATCACGTTCACCGGCTCCATCATTGCCTTCGGGAAGTTACAGGGGATGATTCCCAGTGCCCCGCTCGTATTCAAAGGGCAACATTTCCTCAACCTTCTGCTGGCAATCGCCATGATCGCTGCGGGTATTGCCTTCTGTGTGACGCAGGCGTGGACACCGTTCCTGATTATGATCGGGATTGCCCTTCTGCTCGGGGTGTTGGCAATTGTGCCGATTGGTGGTGCCGATATGCCGGTGGTGGTGTCCATGCTGAATTCATATTCCGGGTGGGCTGCTGCGGGTATTGGTTTCACGTTGGGCAACGATTTGCTCATTATCACAGGAGCCTTAGTGGGAAGTTCTGGTGCCATCTTGAGTTACATCATGTGTGTTGGGATGAACCGGAATATTATTAACGTTCTCCTGGGCGGATTCGGAACGGGAGATTCAGGCGTTTCCTCCGTAACCCAGCAGGCAGCTCAGCGTGGAGCGAAGGTGGGAAGTCCTGAGGATGCCGCCTTCGTTCTAAAAAATTCACGTAATGTCGTGGTTGTTCCCGGGTATGGTCTAGCCGTGTCACGTGCGCAACACGCACTGCACGAGATGGGGGCTCTTCTTCATGATCAGGGCATCAAAGTGAGTTATGGTATCCATCCGGTCGCTGGACGTATGCCAGGTCATATGAACGTGCTGTTGGCAGAGGCCGAAGTGCCATATGATCAGGTCTTCGAGATGGATGATATCAACCGTGATTTTGCCGACACTGATGTCGTCCTGGTGATTGGTGCAAACGACGTCGTTAATCCAGCAGCGAAAAAGGATCCGAGCTGCGATATCTACGGAATGCCTATTCTTGAGGTCACACGCGCGAAAACGATTTTCGTGGTGAAGCGAAGCCTGGGAAGTGGGTATGCGGGAGTGGATAACGAGCTATTCTACATGGATAAGACCATGATGTTACTTGGAGACGCGAAGAAGGTCGTAGAGCAAATCGTCCACGCCCTTTAGCAAGATGTTGAAACAGTCCGCCAGCTTCGTTCTCGCGGCGCTCCTCAGCTCAACGTACGGTAGTACGATTCGCCTCGTTGCTTGCTGCGGCCTTGCTGGACAGCCTGTTTGAACATCTTGTGGCTTGCGTGATGAGATACGTGAAGAATATCATTTCTTCGTCATACGCCAGACGCCATCCCAACCCTCTGGCGGAGGGGTTTCTCGTAGGGGTTGAATCCTAGCATGGAATGTTCGCGCCGGCCCATCATCCTCGTTTGCGGATAAACAGAGATTCAGTTGTTTTTCTGCCTCGTCCCACTCCTTCTTCCGATATGCGGTGAGCGCGAGTTCAAATGCGTCACGTTGCTGCAGCTGTGACGCTGAGGCGTTTTTTGCCTCACCGAGGACGTCGAAGATTGTCACTGGTTTATCTTTTCCCTTCACTGCAATGTAATCTAGCTCGCGAGTCGTAAAGCCGCTTCCGGCTCTGGTATTTGTTTCCTTGCTAACAATCACGTGGGTTGCATACTCCTTGGTTGTTCCTTCTAGTCGTGCCGCGAGGTTCACGGTGTCACCAATCGCCGTATAGTCCATCTTAAGCCCTTTCGCTCCCATGTTTCCGACGACT
>JAJDBL010000443.1 GCA_029261375.1 Nitrospirales bacterium | reverse complement strand
CATCGCAAGCACATGAGTGGTGACCTCCGCTCATGTGCTTGCGATGGCAGCGTCAAAAGAGGACAAGTGGGCAATTTCCAATCCGTTTTTCGGGGCGGAGAAGAGGATGGCTCCAGCTGAGGCCTACACTCGTGTCGGTCTCGACCGGATTTATGACCGAGGAGAATTGGTGTTTCCTGACGTCATCATCGTGTTTCATCCGCAGGTCATCACTATGCAAAAGAGTTACACCGCTCCATTTTATGACGGTCTTAAAGAGAATGGATTGCTCATCATCAATTCAGATCAGCCGTTGTTAGTAGATGAAGATGTGGAGCGGCTCAGGAAGCTGAATGCATCCACGTTTTATATTCCTGCCACCAAACACGCGATCGATATTGCTGGAACAGAGTTGTCAACAAATATGGCATTGATTGGTGCGGTGTCTGGAATTACAGGCTGTGTCTCAATGAAATCGTTGGACCTCGCGCTTCAAGATCGGTTTGGGAAGAAGTATGTGGCCTCAGGCGGAACAGCAACCCTTGATGAAGCCATTAAGAAGAAATTTGCTAAGAAAGAGCAACTCTTGGCCAAGAATCTTGCCGTAGTGGATCATGCGTATAAGATCGCCGGTGAGTGGGCCAGTGAAAATAAATATGAGTTGGTGGTTGCTGCTGCTGCCTAACGGTGGACCCGCAGCCTGCTAAGGAAAGAAGAGAGAGTGCATGTATAACGTCGCCGTAGTCGTAGATGATAAGTGCATTGCCAAAAAAGGGTGTCGGCTGTGTATCATGTATTGTCCTGAACCCGATTGCATTTTACTCAATGCAGAGAAGATGGTTGCAGAGGTGATTATTCATCGGTGTAAGGGCTGCGAATTGTGTGTCGTGGTGTGTGATGCCGCCAAGCACAATGCTATCGACATGCTTGCGGTCGGAGGTGACGGAAAACTTCTGGAGACCGCAGGGGAATCTGCTGAGTTGGGGCAAGCTTATCAATAAGCTTGCATGCCGTATTCACCCACTTTCACGAGATGAGTAATCAAGAATGACTGATGATGTAAGGGTCGCTGTCGCTGAGGTGGAATTGGCCATGGAACGTCTGAACGGGGCCTTCGATCAGTATGTTGAAGGGATCCAGGCTTCTGAGTCCGGTGGTGAACAATTGGACCGTGCCATCAAAATGAAAGCGGCCATGAAAGATAGTGGCGCAATCTACCTGTCCTGGGCCAAGCACTATGCTGGGTTCGACGAAACGCCGATGATGGACTAACAAGCAGTACTCTCCCAGGTCTTTTCTTTGTTCCACTTCAGCAATAGACCTCCAATTTTATTTCACGTATACTCCAGTCCCTTAAATTCACAAATCCATATCGTTCCCCGGTAGCTCAGTTGGTAGAGCAGTCGACTGTTAATCGACTTGTCGCAGGTTCGAGCCCTGCCCGGGGAGCCAAAATTTCCAACCTGCCGCGCGATGTGATTGCGCCTACGCACGCCCTGCCGTATTGATTTTCTATTGAACACGTAAATGGCACCAGCAATATCCTCCGTCGAGAAATATACCGGGGTTGTCAGTGTAGGGTGAGCTTCCAGAATACCTCCTTCTCGCGAAGGGGCGTATTCGTCTGCAACAATTTCTAGGTAATTCGATCCCAGCCCAACGGGTTCAATGAGTAGCTGTTGGGACCTGAGATTCTCGAGGTTCAGATGTTAGCCGTCGGGAAGGTCCTCAGTATGTCCTGACCTGTAACTTAGAGCCGCCTCCTCGTCCGGAGGCTTACTAGTGCGTTTGTTGCGGTGTTCATGAGGGTGAAAGCACGCATCACCGGTGAGTTTTGCGTGGTTGGATAGAGTCGTCTCGTTTGACGGCGTGTCTTCAGAGTAGGAGAGGAGGCACATCACAGTAGCTGCCTACTGCGCTGGTTTTATGACAAGATCGTATTCACGATCTACCCTGTGCCCTGCTGCATCTTGTACTCTGATTTTGAACGGAATGAGGTCGGCCCTCGCGGTGTCGATTTCCAGTTGAATCGAGTATGCGTCATCCCCAGCCACAGCATCTGCACCGGTGCCATCATTTACGAGCTTGCCGAGTTTCCCGTCATCGGCCCGTTCTGGCTGTCCCGGATTCTTTAATAACTCCAGCTTTACTTTCTTTAGATCCAGGTTTGGATCTATGATGGTCGTGGTGAATGTGACGTCTTGCAGACCAGTTGCCTCGTGTAGGATGGAAGGGAATACGTCAAGCTCAACCACGAAAGGGGAGACAGCCGGGTCAATGACTGCCACGACGTTCCCAGCCGTCGCTACGTTTTCCGTCATGTCTTGCGCTTTCACTTCCAGGTAGACGTTCTGACTTGTGCTGGTGTCAATGTCGATCTGTCCCGTAAACCTGCCATTTCCACGAAAGCGGTCTACGCCATGGCCGTCGTCGAGCAGGGGCACCTCCTCTTTCGTCCCGTTCTTAAACCGATTGGTCACCGTCACGTCAGTCAGGTCCCCATCTGGATCTGAGATTCGCACTGAAACGGTCACAGTCTGCATTCCGCTGCCAATCTCAAGGGTGAGGGGGGCGACGATCGGATACGTAATGACTGGTGGCGCCGCCGCAGACGGAAGGGAGGTAATGAGGAGGATCAATAGACAGACCGCAAGACTGGCAAGACGTTTGGGCTGCATTATACATTTCCGTTCCTAACGCAAAATTAGAGCCCTCACCAAGCCGTCTAGGGGCGTTGGACGGATGCGGTGGGAGGTAGGGGAGCAGAGCGTTGGTCACGTTCCGAATTAGCCGGTAATATCGTCTTCAGTGCGGTGGTCGGTCTGGACCGTGAAGATAGTTTGAGTGTCCAAAAACTGCAGGCGTTCGTCCATGTGAAGCAAACCTGTGTGGTCAGAAATTATTCCAGCGTGTTGCATGTTAAGCGTGACGATCCCGATCGTCAACGACAGGACGCCTAAGAATGGATCGAAGCACTTGATCTTCAAAGGTCCATAATAGCCGAATGGACCAATCTCTGATGCCTTCAGGGGTGGAGTTTCTTTTCTCAATCGTATCAAACGGTTGAAAAAGCTGACTGGCCCGGCTACTGTGCGAGTGTGGTGTTGAAGGTGACAAACTGGAGCCGGCGAGTGGAATTGAACCACCGACCTACGGTTTACGAAACCGTTGCTCTACCACTGAGCTACGCCGGCCTGTGTGATGGATTGTAATAGAAATGTTCTTAGAATCGTTTCAACGAAGCGCCAGAAACTGTAGCAGCCTCCTTTGGAAAGTTCAAGATCGGTGGGTGTTCTGCTTCGTATTGTGTGCCTGCCTCCTCGGTGTATGGGGGTTTTCGGATGCTCCGGTTGCGACTCTCGTGGCGCGGGAGTCGGCCGAGCTTATCGCTGCAGATGTTCTGGCACAACATAACGCGCCTGTTTTGCTGTCAGCACAACTGGTCAAAACGCGCTTCTTCATGAAGACGGGTTTGGGTGGCGAACCCGTCGACTTTCTCGTTGATGGGAAGTCCATCGGTCAGACCATGACCGGAGGAGATGGATGGGCGAGAAAAGAATATGTCCCAAAACGAAAAGGGACGTTTGAGTATACGGTAAAGCTGGCTCATGGGAGGCGTGTGAAGGCTCAATCTCGTTCAGCGATGATTGGGAGTGTGAGCCGGAATCGTCCTATCGTACTGGTGGAGCTTCAGTCAGCGATGGCGGCAATTGAGGTCAAGAGTTTTGGCCCGATCGATTTGTCTGCGTTGGGGAAGACGCCGGGTAATCTTCCCGATCCAATGCCTAGCGCGGCCGCGGCACTGACAGCCGTATCTAAGCGTGCGGCATTGTTGTACCTTTTTGCCGGAACTGACGCACGGTTGTCCAACGTACATGATTGGTTGACGAAGCATGAATTCCCGTCTGCCCCCGTGTTTATCCTTTCACCGGGAGCACGTGCACTAGCGTCAAAGGTTGAAGGATGGAAGGATGAGGGTTGGACAAACATCCAGGCTGGAATTAGCGCAAA
>JAJDBL010000442.1 GCA_029261375.1 Nitrospirales bacterium | reverse complement strand
TCCCACTTGACGGACCAGCGGCCGGCAAAGGAGTTTTGGTCTTCGGCGACGTTGAAGTCCTCATTAAAGAAGGCCAAACCAGCTTCCGCATAGAGCTCCATGTCTTTGAAGAGGGCTCCACTAAAATCATTCTTCTCGATGAACTGATACCCATGACCTCCCGAGAGAGCGGTACGAAGATTCAGGTCTTGGAAGGTGTCTTGTTCACCGAAGGCACTGGTGAAGATATAAAATCGGTCATTCAAGAAGAAGTCTAACTTGACCGAGCCGAGGGCGTTTCGCGTGATGACTTCTCCATCATCATCGGCATAGATCCAACGGCCACGTAAACTCAGACGAAGGGCTTCCGCTCGTGCGGTGAATTCGCCAAGAAGGTTTGCGGAATTCAGACTCGTATTTCCACTCGTCGATGAGGCACCGAAGTTCACGTTTCCAGTATATTCAACCGCTTTCTTCTCCGGTGGGTTAATTGCCGTGACGGTGTCGATTGGTGTGGGAACGACTGCGCCCGTTGGATCAACTTTGACCGCGAGTTCCCCCGCTTTGTTCGGTTGGGCAGCACCTTGAAGGGTGGTGCCCGTGCTCAGTACCCAAGGAAGTGACTGTGCTGTGGAAATTTCGGACACTTCCGACCAGAGAACTGTCGTCGCGTCATCACCTCCAAATCCTGTCTTGATTGCTAACTTTCCGTCGAGCATGTCGACGACGTGGCCCATAATGACGCTGCCGTCTTTGAGGGTGACGCGGTCAGGTGCTGGCACTTCTGCGGGAGTGACCGGGGCAGTCTCTGCTTCCTCCGCATTGCCTATCGTCGCCATGGGTAGTATCCCAACAAGCAACAGAAATATGAGTGTCTTCGGATTCAGTAATGAGTAGGGCGTTTTTCTTCCTTGAAGTGCGTGATACATAGTTCCTCCCTGATCGATCATATACGCGAGGCGAGTTGCCGTAAGGACATTAGACAGTGGTCAACTAAAAAACGGCTGGAGGGTACAGGAAGCCTGGTTTCAGTACAAGTGACCTAGGTCACACTGAAGCTGTAGAGAGTGACTTGCGATGTGGTTTGGGTATATGTGGCTTGGTGTAAAGTAGGGTGCCTTGCGGACATCGATTAGGAAATCCTCCGTGCCCCCTTTTCCAAAGGGGGGATCTTGAGGAAGCGGGACGTTTCTCAGAATCAGATATTTAGCTGCCCAGGTGCTGACTAAAGAACGCTAGGGTTCGGTCCCATGCGTCTTTGGCCTCGTTTGGGCTGTAGACGTCAGGTCGGCTGTCGTTGAAGAACGCATGTGGTGTGTTTGGATAGGTCTTGGCTTCGCCCACTTTGTTGTATTCCTTCAATGCTCCTCGCAGACGATCGACGTGATCGTGTGTAATCCATCCATCGTCTTCCCCATAAATATAGAGGACTGGAGCCTGCAGGTTCTGGAGTGGGGTTGCTGGGTCAGGAACTTGGCCATAGAACGGAACGGCGGCTTTGATGTCTGCATTGACTGCAGGAAGCATGAGGGCATAGGAGCCGCCCATGCAAAAGCCCATCGTTCCAATTCGCGATGCGTCAACGCCTGGAACGGTTTTCAGATACGCGACCGTCGCGTTCAAGTCTTTCAATCCGTCTTCTTGTTGCAGCGTCGTCATCAAACGACCCGCCTCGTCCGCGTCTGTGGTAATCGTATTGCCGAAACGCGAATACATATCAGGAGCAATGGCGACATATCCGTGCTTAGCCAAGCGCCGCGCGACATCTTTGATGTGGTCGTTCATGCCCCACCATTCCTGAATGACAATGATCGCAGGAGCGTTGCTCGTGCCTTCTGGTTTCACCAGGTAGGCCGTCATCGTTACCTCGTCGCTTTGATATTGAACGGTTAAATCGTTGAGTTGTTGATCTGTGTATTTTTCAGCCATCGTCTCTTCCTAGGTTTATATGAGGATCGCCTTCATCCTAGCCCTCTCCCCCAGGGGAGAGGGGAGAGGGGATAGAGATGTGGACCTGTTTGTAAAGTCACGTGAGAAAATGCTGGATTGCATTTCATGGCAAGGCGAACGGTGGCGAAAAAGCGGAATGTACGCTCGTACATGAGCATTTTGAGCCGACGTTCAACGCCGCCAGGGAATACAAGACGGCGTTTTACTCTCCGGCGATCATCATTTCGTTGATCTTCATGGTGGGACACGCAACCGATCCACGGAAGTTCAGGTCAGTGCCTAACATTTCGATGTTCAGAAACATATCGCGAAGATTGCCGGCAATGGTGACCTCGTCAACGGCGTAGGCGAATTCGCCGTTCTCGATCCACATTCCGACGGCGCCGCGTGAGAAATCTCCCGTCACCATGTTGACGCCAAATCCCATCATGTCGGTCACGTACAAGCCTTGCTTGACTGACCGGATGATATCGGCCGGAGAGTGTTTTCCGGCGACCGCATAGAAGTTCGTTGAGCCAGCTCCGGGCCCGCTCCCTATTCCTCGTGACGCGTTGCCGGTGGATGTGAGGTTGAGTTTTCGTGCGGAATAGGTATCCAACAGATAACTACTCAAGACGCCGTTATCAACGACCGTGTTGCAGCGTGTTGGCAATCCCTCTCCGTCATATGGTCGCGATCCCAGCCCTCCTGGTAATCGGCCATCGTCATAGACGGTCATCCAGTCCGGTGCAATTTTTTCCCCGAGCTTATCTTTGAGGTAAGACGCGTCGCGGTAGAGCGCCGACCCGGACACTGCACCACTGAGGATACCAAGTATTGAGGCTGCCGATTCCGGGTCAAATATGATAGGCGCTGATTGTGTTGGGACTTTTCGTGCGCCTAGGCGGCGGATGGTTCGACGTGCGGCTTCGGTGCCCACCTCCTCTGGTGCTTGAAGATGTGAGAACTGGCGATGGACGGTATACCACGAATCGCGTTGCATCTTTCCATCTTCGGTCGCAATTGGCGTGACGGAGAGGGAGAAGCTTGAACTGTTGTACTCCCCGAAAAACCCACGACTGTTGGCATAGAGGCTGCGACCGGTCCCGGAGTTGAATTCCGCGCCTTCGGAGTTGGTGATGCGATCGTCATATCCGAAAATCACGGCTTCGGCGCGATTGACCTGGTCGATATGGTAGTCCATCGAGCATTCGCTTCGATCAAAGATTTTGAGACTAGGGAGGTCTTGCGCAAACGCCCCTTCCTCTGGCAGCCCGGAGTCAGGGTCTTCAACCACGGCTGTGGCCAGCGTGCAGGTATCCTGAATAAAACGATCGAGCGCGTCCGGAGTAAGATCAGAGGTCGAACTTACTGCCGAGCGATTGCCGACGAAGACACGCAATCCTAACCGCTTTTCTCTCGCCTTCGAGAGGTTTTCGATGGCCGCGTGTCTTAGGCGGACGGATGCTGTATCTCCTTCGGCAAACACGACATCGCTATCGGTGGCGCCATAGGTCTTGGCTTTTTTTAAGATGTCTTCCGCGAGGTTCTGTTCGATGGTGTTCATCCGTGGTCTGTGCCTCCCACCGTCATGCCCTCAATCTTGATGGTTGGCAACCCGACCCCCACTGGTACGGACTGTCCGTCTTTGCCACACGTGCCAATTCCATCGTCAAGTTTCAAGTCATTGCCCACCATCGATACTCGGGTAAGCACCTCCGGCCCATTGCC